>CAVFXI010000015.1:0-81378 GCA_963626345.1 Gemmiger formicilis
CCACGAACTTCAACGTGTCCTGGAAGATTTATATGCGTTGGAATCGAAGGAATTGTTAAAACATTTGTTGTAACATCTTCCCCAACAGTTCCATCTCCTCTAGTTGCACAATATTGTAATTCCCCATCTTCATAAACAAGCGACATTGCAAGTCCATCAATTTTAAGTTCAGCACAATAAGTAAGCTCTTTTTTAAAAGCGCCTTCACAAGTTTTCTTGTTCCAATCTAAAAGTTCATCTTCATTAAAAACATCAGCCAAAGACATCATTTGTCTTTCGTGAGTAATTTTTTTGAACCCTTTTAAAACAGTTCCTCCAATTCTTTGTGTGGGAGAATTTCTAGTAATTAGTTCAGGAAATTCTTTTTCAATAGCTTCAAGTTCCTGATATTTGCTATCGTATTCTTCATCAGTTACAGAAGGGTTATCTAAAACATAATATTCATGAGAATATTTTTCTAATAATTTAACAAGTTCTTTATGTTTAAATCTTGCTTCAATAATATCCATAACTAATGACCAATCCTTTCTTTTTTAGATAATTTTGGATGAGTTCCAAGTAATTTTTTAATGCCAAAATCTTTGAAATTAACAGTTATAATATCATCCTCTACTTTCAAAACTTCACCTTCTCCAAAAGTTTGGTGTACGGCCAAGTCTCCTACGTGCCAGGTAATATTATTTTTTAAATTTATAGTGCCTAAATTTCCAAGACTATTTGAATTAGGATTGGAATAATAGTATTTTTTTGAATCATCTTCATTATTTTTGACATTATTATTACTGCCAAATGCATAAACATTATTAATTTGAATTCCCATTTCTTTAATGAATCTTGATGGAGTTGAATCAGATCTACTTACAAAACTAAATCCTGTATTATAGGTTAAATATAACTCTTTTTTGGCTCTAGTGCAGGCAACATAGGCAAGTCTTCTTTCTTCTTCAATTGCTTTTGGGCTTTCTAAAAGCGCTCTATTATTTGGGAAAACACCCTCTTCTAAACCCATAATGAAAACATAGTCAAACTCAAGACCTTTTGCTGTATGAGCCGTCATTAAACTTACAGAATCACTATTATCGATATCGTCTTGCGCACTATAAAGTGTTACATTTTGCAAATATTCATCAAAATTACTTTCAGGATTATCTTTTAAATAATCACGAACATCGTTGATTAACGCAACAACGTTTAAAACTTTATCTTTAGTTTCATCTTTTTCTTCAAGCATGTCTTTATATTTAATTTCGGTGATGAATTCATCAAGAATTTCACTATATGCTTCTTCATTTTCTTCAATTTTTTCTCTAGTTTTATCAATAATTCCAAATAATGGTTCAAGTTTTGCAGCAAGGGAAGATGGTAATTTTGAATCATATTTATATAAATTCTTCAAATACTTAACCATTGAAACATGATTGTTTTGCGCTTCAAGTTTTAAGATGGCTAAAGTTTTATCGCCAATTCCTCTTCTAGGAACGTTAATAATTCTTTCAAATGAAATATCATCATCTTCATTAATGATAAGTTTAAAATAAGCTAAACAATCTTTAACTTCAGCACGTGCATAGAATTTTAAAGATCCATAAACTTTATAAGGTATATGTTTTGCTACCAAAACATTTTCAAGTTTTTGTGTTAAATATGCAGACCTAAAAAGTACAGCAATATCAGAATATTTTGCGCCTTTATCTTTAATTTTAACTTCGTTAATTTTATTTGCTATAAAATAAGACTCATTTATTGCATTAGGAAAGCTCTTTAAAGTTACATCCGCACCGCTTGCATTTGAAGTATATAAGTTCTTATCAAAACGACCTGGATTATGTTTTATTAATTCATTAGAAATCTTTAAAATATTAGGAGTAGAACGATAATTTTGCTCTAATGCAATAGTTGTTAAAGGAGAATAAATATCACCAAAACGCATGATAATATCTTGGTTGGCACCACGCCATGTATAAATGGTTTGATCAGGGTCTCCAACAACATAAACATTTGTATGAGAATCAGTTAAAAGTGTAAGAAGTTTAAATTGCAAATCATTCGTATCTTGAAATTCATCAATCAAAATATGGTCAAAACGATTAATCCATTTATCTCTAACTACTTCGTTTGTTTCTAAGATTTTAATTGTATAAATCAAAAGATCATCAAAATCTAATTGATATAATTCATTTTTTCTTCTTTCGTATTCTTTAAAATATCTAATCAATAAAGTTTTGCCTCGCAAACTTACCATATTTTCACAATCACTTGGCATTCTTCCATAGCATTTTTGTCTTTTTATAAAGTCAAATGCTTCTGAATTGTTATCATCAGTTCTTTTAAAACCAAAAGTTTCACCGATATTTTTAATTAATTGCAAAGAATCTGCATCATCCATAATGAAAAAGTTGCTTGGGAAACCTAGTTCAGAAATTTCAGACCTTAAAAAACGTGCGCAGAACGAGTGAAAAGTCGAAATTGAAAGTCCTCTTAAATTATAATCAGGCAATAGTTTTATCGTTCTTTCTTTCATTTCTTTCGCAACTTTATTGGTGAATGTAATCGCTAGAATTTTATTAGGATAAACATTCATATGCTCAATTAAGTAAGCAATTCTATATGTTAAAACTCTAGTTTTGCCACTCCCAGCGCCTGCAATAATACGTAGAAATTGAGCTTCACTTGTAACAGCTTTATATTGATTTTCGTTTAATTCATTTTTGTAATTCATAACCATGAAATTATATCATTTTAGACCTAGTTTATATACAAGAAAACCAAAAAATAGTAGAATTAAAAAATGAAACTTATAAATAAGAAAAACGATCTTAAGTCAACGATACCATTAATGGCTCTATTCGTTGCTTTAAACTTAATTATTACAGTTTATGCAACATATCTACCATTGTCAGGTTACATAGTTATTTTGTTTCTACCACTTATTTCAACTATATATTGTTTAAACACGAAAAAAAGATATTTTCCAATCTATTTTTTAATAACAATGGTTCTTGCTATTTGCTTTTCAATTCAAGACTTAACTACAACCTTACTTTATCTTCTACCAGCACTATTGCAAGGCTTATTTTTTTCTATATTTATAAATCTAAATAAAGATGGCTCTATTTCTTATTTTATTTCTGTTGCAATTTTATTTATAACTAAGATTTCAATTATTCCTTTAATCGATTTTATTTACCAAGTTAACACAATTAATTCAATCCTCACTTTATTAAACTTAATTAATGTCAAAAATATTACTTATTTCGTATATGGTGCCTTATTTCTTATTTGCACTTTTGAAATGTTTATAGTATTTATAATCACAAAAAATGAACTCTTAAAATTAGGATATAAAATTAATTTGTTTTCTGATATCTCACTCATTTTTATTGTTATTTCTGCATTAAGTTCATCCTTGACACTAATCTTTTCAAATATGAATTTCTTTCAAATTTCATATACATTCTTAGCTATTTCAATAATTTCTTCGATAATTATTACTATTCAATTAATAAAAAAGAAAACTATTGTTTTTTCGATATATTCATCTGTGGTATTTCTAGGCTCATGGATGATTTTCGTTGCATTTCTTCAACGTTTAGGTTTTTATTATGCTTTTTCGACTCTTTCGATATTTGGTATTTGTATGAGTTTGGCTAGTGCTATATACTTTATATATGTTCATTTGAAAATGAACAAAGATCAAGGTTAGAAAATGGTAGAATTTTTTAAGTTATTAGGAAAAGGCATTTTATATTTATTTTTAATTCCATTAGGAATTTGCTTTTTTGCTGTTTATGGAGTTTACCTTTTAATTGTCTGGATTGTAATGCTATTTAGATCAATTGTATTATTTTTCAAGGGCAAACCAACAGGCTTAAAATTACCTCAAGACATTAAGGCTCAAGAGATTTTAAATAGAGCAAGAGATTTTTCAGAACCTCAACCTCAACCACAGGTTCAACCTCAACAAGGAGTTACATTTAATTTAAATATCAATGGGCAACATGTAGGGCAAGTTCAACAGCCAAATGCAAGTATTCAAAATCAAAATCCTGAAACACTTGATTACACAGCTCAACAAATAGAACATAAAGAAGGGGGCGAAAACAATGAATAACACTATCCTTCTTATGCTTATTAGCGAAAAAACTAAAATGATTTTGACAGTAGTTGCTATTGTTTTGCTTGTTTTTATTGTTCTCTTTTTGATTCTTGGATTAATTGGAAGACTTATTGAAACAACAATGAGATTCCAAGGTAAAAAAGTTGATGCATATATGACAAATGTTGTTATATCAAGACTTTGCGATACACCAAAAGAATTTAACAAAATTGCTAATTTAAAAAACAAAATTTGTTTCTTTAGAGCAAGTATTGCTCCATTAATTATTGGATTAGTTGCTTTCTTTATTTGGTTAATTTATCACGCAATTATTGGCGAATGGAACCAATCTATATTTGATACCAAAACTGGCGTTTTATCATTGGTTTATATATTTGATTTCTCAAAAGCAAAATATGTTCCTCCACTTGGATTTGATGGAATTACAATCTCAAATACCCCTCACTTTGTTGAAGGAGGAGCAATTACAAATTATTTCATCTTCTTCTTCGGATTAACCGCGATTATTTGGTATTTGATTAACGTTCAAGCCTATATTGCTAGACTTTATAGAATTAAAAAATTGAAAGAAACAATTTATAGTAAAGATTTATCTACACTAGATATAACTCACTTCTATAATTTAAACAAAGTTAACGCACACCCAAATGAAGAAAATAAAGAATCAAATCCAACAGAAATAAATATTGGAAATAAAGACAACTAAAAAGAGCGAAATAATCGCTCTTTTTTAATTTTAAGCTTTTCCAATACTTTGGAAGATTTCTATAAAGAGAGTTACAACTTGGTAAACAATTGCACCAAACAAAATTAAATCAACTATACCAAAAGCAATAATTGCTCTTTTTCTAGACTTTTGTTTTTGTTCGAGAATTGCTGGATCAATTTCCTCTTCCATTTTCTCAACTTCAACTGTTTCTCTTTTAATAGCAACACTCCCAGTTTCATCAACTTTTGGAGTAAGAATTTCTTGTGTTCTTTCTAGTTTTTGCATATTAGTACTTTAAACTCCCTGGTACACGTGGATATGGTTCAGTATCACGTATATTCTTCATACCTGTAATATACATTAATAATCTATCAAAACCAATACCAAATCCTGAATGTGGGCATCCACCATACTTTCTTAAATTTAGATACCATTCAAGACCTTCAGCATTGCCTTTATCAACCATAATATCTTTTAAAACTTCATAATCATCTTCTCTTTGAGATCCGCCAACAATTTCACCTTCAGTAGGAACAAGTAAATCACAAGCTGCAACAGTTTTGCCATCTGGGTTACGTTTCATATAGAAAGCTTTAATATCTTTTGGGAAATCAGTTAAGAACATTGGTCCCTTAACAACTTCTTCAGTTAAATAACGTTCATGTTCACTTTGTAAATCCATTCCCCAAAAAATATTATTATATTCAAACTTATGGCCTGCTTTTTGAGCAGCAAGTAAATGTTCAATACCTTCTGTATAAGTCATTCTTCTAAATGAAGAATTAATAACGTTATTTAATTTATCGATAGTTCCTTTTTCAATGAATGAATCGAAGAATTTCATTTCATCTTTACAATTATCTAAAACATATTTAATAACAAATTTTAAACATGATTCTATACAATCCATATCATCATTAAGATCGGCAAATGCAAGTTCTGGTTCAATCATCCAAAATTCATTTGCATGACGTGGAGTGTTACTATTTTCAGCTCTAAAAGTTGGACCAAATGTATAAACATCCCTAAATGCTAAAGCAAATGGTTCGACATGAAGTTGTCCACTAACTGTTAAAACTGCTTTTGCTTTGAAGAAATCTTCAGGATGTTTTGGATCAACAACTACTTTAAATACTTCTCCAGCTCCTTCTGCATCGTTTGCAGTTAAAATTGGAGTGTGAATATACGTGAAACCATGTTCTTGGAAATATGTATGAACAGCATATGCTAAAGTATTTCTAACTCTATATAATGCTTGGAAAGTATTTGCACGTGGTCTTAAGTAACAAATATCTCTTAAAAATTCAAAACTATGTTTTTTCTTTTGAAGAGGATAATCTTCTGCACAATCTCCAACAAGAGAAATAGCCTCGAGTTCAATTTCAAATGGTTGTGGCATATTTGGAGTTAATTTAACCTTGCCTTCAAATTTAATTGATGAACCATATTTGATTTTTGCAGCATCATCAAAGCATTTTGATCCTTTGACAAATACTAATTGAACACCTTTAAAATGAGTACCATCGTTAAATTCGATGAACCCAACATTACCATTATTTCTTGCAGATTTTACCCAACCATACATGGAAACTGTATCTCCATCCATGATTTTCTTATCTTGGATTCCAAGATATAACTTTCTAACACTTAATTCTCTATCCATAACTTTCTCCCGTACGTTTATAAATTATACTACTTTTAAAATTTTCTATAATCTTCAATCTTCCAAGAAGGATCAACACCAATATTTAAATCAGCAAAAACTTTTTCATCATACAAATATCGGCCAACTTTCGCAATCATCGCAGCATTATCAGTTGTGCACCAAATTGGAGGAATAATAACTTCAATTTCAGTACCCTTAAATATTCTAACAATTTCTTCTCTTAAATAACTATTAGCACTAACTCCACCAGCCAAAACAACTTGTTTGAAATCGTATTTATCACTAGCTCTTTTGACTCTATCGATTATTTCACCAACTGCAACATCTTCAAATGATCTGCACATATCATTAACATTAACTTTTTCGCCTTTAGCCTCAAGATTATGAACTGTATTTATTACAGCAGTCTTAAGCCCGCTATAAGAAAAATTTAAACTTCCATCATGCATTGGCATTGGCAAATTATATGTATGTTTGCCTTCTTTTGCTAATTTATCAATTGGAATTCCACCTGGATAAGGAAGTCCAAGAACTCTAGCGACTTTATCAAAAGATTCACCAATTGCATCATCTTTTGTTTCACCAATTATTTCAAAATCTAAATGTTTCTTCATATATACAAGTTCAGTATTTCCGCCGCTAACAACAACTGCAAGCAATGGAAATTTTAACGAATTAACATATTCATTTGCATAGATGTGACCACATAAATGATGAACTGGGATTAAAGGAATATTTAATACAAGCGCTAAAGTTTTTGCAGCTTGAAGACCAACATGAAGAGCACCAATTAATCCAGGTCCTCTAGTAACAGCAATGGCTGTTAAATCCTCCAATTTAACATTCGCTTTTTCAAGAGCTTCATTAATGACAACTAAAATATTTTCAAGATGCAATCTTGATGCAATTTCTGGCATAACACCACCATATTTTTTATGCATCTCAATTTGAGTTGAAACTATATTACTAATCAATTCATCATTTTTAATAATTGCACATGCTGTTTCATCACAAGATGATTCAAGTGCAAGAATAATAATATCTTTACTCATTTTAATTTAGTCCTTTCATCATATATATAGCATTCTCGCCATTTTCATAATATTGCTCTTTTATAGTCACTTTTGTAAAACCATGTTTCAAATATAAATTAACTGCACTCGTGTTATGCTCTCTAACTTCTAAAGTGTAAAAGAGTACATCATTAGCCTTTAAAATCACATATGACTCATTTAAAAGCATACTTGCAATACCTTGATTTTGATATTCTTTTTTAACTGCAATTTGACAAATCGTTGCCGAATCAAAAGTAATCCAAAAATCAATAAATCCATATACAAATTTAGGATCATCTTCCTTAACAGCAAGTAAGATATTACTAGTTGGATTTTCTTCAATTTCATATCGAACTTGTTCTCTTGTGTATGGTTTAACAAACAATGTTTCCATCGAATGAATTTCATCTATGTCATCAATTGTTGCTTTTCTAATTAACATATTAATCCTTCAAATAAACAGCTTTTAATGTATAAATATCTTTAACTTTATTATCTTCGTTTTTTAAAAAATACATATTATCAATTAAATCTGCTTTGTAACCTTCAATTCCAAGATATTCAACATCACCACAAACAACATAATCTGGATGGCTCTTAATATATTCTAAAACTTTATCGTTAGTTAAAATTTGATCTTCTTCAATTGCTTCATTATTTTTATAAACACCAAAATAACTGCGACCACTTCTTGCATTTAATAAACAAATCGAAGGAACATCTTTCTTAATTAAAACATTTAAACTAGACAACGAATAACATGGACATTTAACCGCATAGCAATAAACTTTTGCTATTGTTAATGCAATTCTAAGACCAGTAAAACTTCCTGGCCCATGAGTCACAACGATTTCATTAATATCTTTAGGATTAACATTATTTTCTTTCAAAATTTTATCAATTTCAGAAATCATTAATTCAGATTGTCTTTGGAAGCATTCATAACTAATTTTATGCATCTCTCCATCAATATCTAAACCAACATTTAAATCTTTATATGTCGAATCAAGTAATAAAGTTTTCATTTTAATGTCTCCAAAAAGTCAAAAAGCTTTTTAAATTGTTTGTCGTTTTTTGTTTCAAAAACAATACTTCTTTTACTATCATTTACTGAATGGATTGTAATATCTAAGGTTTTACTAAAATCAATAAACTCTTCAATAAACATTGGCCACTCAATAACACAAATTCCATCCCCTTCGATAACTTCTTCTAAACCAATGTTTTTATTTTCAGGTGAAACATCTTCTAAACGATATGCATCAATGTGATATAAAGATAATGGTTTTTTAAAATAACACTTCAAAATATTGAATGTTGGAGAATTAATTTCATCATCAATTCCAAGCCCTAAACCGACACCTTTAACGAAAGTTGTTTTGCCAGCACCTAAATCACCTTTAAGAAGCAAAACATCACCTTTAGCTAAAAATTTTGTAATTTCTTTTCCTAGCGAGATTGTTTCTTCTCTAGAATTTGTAAATAATTCTACTTTCATACTTAATCTCCCCTCTTTCTCATTTCAAGAAATTTATCATAAAACCCTTTAATAGTTTCATTATCAAAAGGAAACTCCTTTTTGATCATCATTTCTTTAATTGACTTTAGGTTATATCTCAAAATTTCATCTATTTCGTCGCTATAACCATATTTCTTTCTATGATATGCATATTCGCGAACATCAATGATTTTTACCTGATTATTAGGGAATAATTTCATATCCAAATCATAATCAATATACTTAATAACACCTTTATCAACAACAAAAGGAGATGCAAGATTTACATAATATGTAATTCCAACTTCCTTAAACATAGCAATTACATTAAACCAATAATTTTTAAAATAAATCATTATAGCAGGCTCTTTTGTATGCCAAATTCTAAAGTCATGTTCAATTACTTTTGTTCTATTGCTTGCAACCACAACATAATCATCCGTTTCTTCGGTTACAAAAACCGCATCCCAGATACGATGCATTCTTCCGTCATGCTTATAACCTTGGACTTCTATCCATTTTCCCTTTAACGAATCCATAAAAACACCTCTCAAGTCGTTAAAGGCTTATTTATTGTTTTCTTCTTGGTTATTTTTTGCAGTTTGTAAAAGAGCTTCGAGAACGTTAACAACTTTCTTAAAATCTTGTTTAGCAATTTTTGTGTTCTTAATTGTAAAATCAGAATCAACAGGTATATTTAAATATTCATCTGCATAATCAATGCCTAATGAAATCAAATTATCTTTAACACTAAAAATAACATCAATCAAAGGATCAACAACCTTAAACTTTTGCAATTCTTTAATAACTTTTGAATTTAAAACTTTCTTTGCATTTGGATCATTTGAATAAATACAATATTTATCATTTCCTTCGATTAATTTAAGATCATCAATATCATCAAGAGGAATACTTAATTTCCCACCTTTAAGTTGAAAAACAGTAACTTTTCCATCAGTTTTATTATTAGCCTTGAAAGAATAATATCTACCTAAAAATTTAGGAGACAATTTACCTTTGATCTTCATATTTGCAGCTAAATCACAAGTATCTACTTCAACGCCCTTATATTCAAAATGTGCAAAATTTCTTCCTTTAGTATTTACAATATCTTTATAAAAATGCGCATCATGGAACCATTTATCATCTAAAGAACCTTTAGGTGTAATAACTAAATTTTTTACTTCTTCGCCATCATAGACATAATGTCCAGTCTTTTCATAAAGATAATCAATATAAACTTCAGATTGTGCCATTAATTTCTTTTTCATCATATTGCTTGAAAGATATGTTCCGGCCAAAACCAAAATCATAACTCCAAGGCAAACATAAAGAACCCAATCATAGGTCTTACCAAAAACCATCATGCAAATAAAAGCACCAAGTAAAACAACTGAAATAGCGGTTGTTATTGCAATATTAATTTTTCTTTGTTTATCAGCGTAAACCTTATATTCTTTTCTTTTTTCGTTGATATCATTTTCTAAATTAACATCGTCATCGGTTTTAACAATTTCTTGTTCTTCAATAACTTCCTCTTTATCAGCTTCTAATTTTTCGTCGCCCTGTGCGACAATATCAACTTTTTCTTCTTTGACCACTTCTTCTTTAAGTGGTTCGTTTTTCCTTAATCCCATAATAAAATACTCCAATCCAAATATTGAATATATTTTATTTTATTTATAGATAAAATAATAGTCTTTATTTAGCACTAGTTTTCACACTAGTTTTTGGAGGAAATTTATTATTGATAATTTGAATTGGTTTAGCCAAAACTAATGCGATAATCATACAACCAAATACACTTAAAGGTATATAAGCAATATTATAAATTAAAGCTTCTCCAAAACTTAATTCATAGAAAAGTACAGATGAAATACTTGAACCAAGCATTCTAGTAATAAAACTTACAACACCGCCAAGAATTAACGAAAAACAAATACATGGAAATTCCATATTTTCTTTTTTTGTAAGTACATGCTTTTTGAAAATATTCATAAATAATCCAACACTTGCATACCCTGAAAATGCAATTAAATAATCGAATGGATAAGTTTGAATTCCATAGCCATCTAAAAGGCAAGAAATTAAACCAAAAACAACACTTGATGCAAACAATCCCTTAACAGGACCATAACGTATTGCAATAATAAACAATGGCAATGCACTTGCATTAATCGATCCCCCTGTTGGTCCAACAGGTATTTTTGCTTTATCAAGAACTAGTGCCAAAGCACAAAAAATAGCTATTTCACTAATTTCATAGATTGAAAATTTAACTTGGAAAGCTGTAATTCTAAGAAGCATCAAAACCATAATAATATTTGCAAACATAAAGATTGCATACGACCAACTAATTGGTTGAATCTCTTTAAATCCCGATACATTGCTTAGATTTGCATTTATGAAAGGTGCATAAGCATATATGAACAACAATGAAAACAAGAACAAAACATTAATGCCACATGTGATACTTGCAAGAATTGTTGCTACTTTTTCGTTGACTTGCTTCATAAATAATTGAACTACAAATAATACAAGTCCAATAACAAACAAAATGTAAACTATAATCAAAATAATATTTGGACCAAATGCAGTTTCATTAATTTTTGACCCAAAAATAAAATTAATAATAGTCATTGCAAAATAATATTTATTTTTATCTGCATCTTTTGTTACAACATTAAACATAGGCACAAAAGAAAAACCTATAACAATAGCCACTAATAAAAAATAAATAATATCAGGCCAATGTTTCTTTAAAAAAGTACTCATAAAAACTCCTTCTACAAAAAAACTACCTGATAATGGGTAGTAAATCATAAAAGAATTCCTACGCTAGCATTATCTAGATCAGGTAAGGTCCAAGCGAGTATCACGCTTATCTCAGCCTAGTTCTCTAAGCACCCATTGATTTTATACAACTTTTCTGATGATTTGTCATTAAAAGTTTATTCTTTTGGCAACCATTCGATCTCTTTAAGTTTATGTTCTTTTAAAAAAATATTAGCTTTTTTAAAATGATTATTTCCAAACCATCCACCTCTATTTGCGCTTAATGGAGAAGGATGAACACTTTCAAGAATTAAATGATTTGGGTTAGTAATATATTTTTTATATTGTTTTGCATTGTTCCCCCAAAGCATAAAGACAATTGGATTAGAATTCTTATTTAAAAAAGTCATAACATCTCTAAAAAACTCATCATATTCAGCACATTTATGACTTAAAGGTTTATGCTCAACAACAGATAATATTGGATTAAGAAGCAAAACTCCTTGTTTTGCTAAATAAGTTAAATCTCCAGATTTATTTAAAATATTCACTCCATATTCATTACCAATTTCTTTATATATATTTTGAAGTGAAGGAGGTAAATCAATGCCTTTTGGTACACTAAAAGCGAGGCCCATAGCTTGATGTGGTTCATGATATGGATCTTGCCCTAAAATAACTACCTTAACATTTTCATATGGAGTTAAATTAAAAGCATTAAACATTAAATCTCTTGGAGGATAAACAACTTTGTTTTTATATTCTTCATCCAAAAAAGAATTTAATTTCTTTGAATATTCACGATTTTTTATATCTATAAATAAATCTTCCCATCCCATATTTAAATTTTTCCAGTTTTAATTAAAGTACTAAAAACTTCATATAAAGTCTTTAAACCTAACCAA
This sequence comes from Gemmiger formicilis, assembly GCA_963626345.1. Classification (GTDB taxonomy): domain Bacteria; phylum Bacillota_I; class Bacilli_A; order RFN20; family CAG-826; genus Onthovivens. Next base: position 12,726 of record CAVFXI010000015.1, read on the forward strand.
CTTGTAATATTGTTAACATCTAAAGGTGGAGCAATTTCAACCATATCCATTGTATCAACATTTAAGCCACCAACAATCCCACAAATTAAAGTTGCAGTTTCAAAATTTGTTAATCCAAATGCTTCTGGAGTCCCTGTTCCTGGAGCATATGCTGGATCGTTTGCATCAATATCATATGAAAGGTAAACAAGATATTTTTTATTTGAATATTTTTTAATTAAATAATTCAATAAATTATCAACACCTAATTTCTTAACATCGACAGCCTTGAAAACATCAATATTTTTATGTTTTTTCAAAATTTCAATTTCTTGAGCTTCAAAACCTCTTACACCAATTAAGGTGATATTTTTTTCATTATAACCATATTCAAGCGCACGATAATTTGGACAAGCATGTGAATATTTTGAACCTTCATAAACATCACAAATATCAGGATGCGCATCAATATGAATGATAACTGGTTCCTTATTTTCTTTTAAACATTTACAATAAAAAGCTCTTTCACTAGCAATTGCAATTGAGTGATCCCCACCAAGAATAACATGAAATCCTTTTTTGCTTAAAAAATTAAATTGCAAATCAGTGGTTAATTTATTGAAATCAAGTGCACTATAATCACCACAATCATACATTTTAACTTTTGTTAAATCATTACCAACCATATCAAGTGCTGGTAAAGCATATGATAGTTCACGCAAAACTTGTGGAGCTTTTGCAGCACCTTTACCAACTGATGCATTGCCATCAAAAGGAATGCCACAAATAAATACATTTGCATCCTTTTCTTTCTTAACCATTAAATCTCTAAATTCTTTCCCCATAATAATCTTCTCCAATCTTCTACTTTTTATTGCTTTCTAATTTACCTGCTTTTTTCTTTTTCATCAAATAAAGTTGATGTGATAAAACAGATAAACTTGTTGCCATATTTGTGTTACTAATGATAACGCCTTCCTTTTTAGAAACTAATGTAGCAGGCGCAAAATTCCAAATAGCCATTGCACCAGATTCAACCAGAACATCTACAATTTCTTGAGCATGTTCTTTTGGAACACAAATAATTCCTATTTTCGCATTATAATCTCTAAAAACTTTTGGAAGAGTTTTGACATCTCTAATTCTTATTTCATTTATCATTTGCCCAATAACTTTTTCGTCGTTATCAAATGCGCCAACTATTTTTAAACCATATTCTTTAAAACCTTGATATTTAAGTAAAGCTTTTCCTAAATCTCCAACACCAACTAAAATTGCATTGTGAATATCATCATATCCTAAGACATTTTCAATATCCATAATCAATTGGTTGATATCTCTGCCTTTATTTGGAATACCACTTTTTGTTGAAACAACGGCAATATCTTTTTTAACTTGTTCTCTATTAAGATTTAATATATCTGCTAATTCCTGGCAATTAATATATTTATTTCCTCTTCCTTTTAAATCTTTAATAACAGTAAGATAATCAGGCATTCTTCTAAGTTGATTTTTATTTAAAATTTTGACACCCATAAACTAAACCTTTCTTATCTTCAAACCATTTCCAATTAAAATTAATATAATTGAACCAAAACATATTCCGCCACACCAATACATAAACACTAAGTTTAACCCAGGGTTTTCGATTCCTTGAATATAGCGTTGTTCAATCGTTAAAAAATATATCGTTGTGTAATAAAGCAAAAATAAAATTGTTGCAAAAAAAGCGAACTTTGGCGAAAGATTTTTTATTAAGCATCTTAAATTAACTATTATAAAAGCAATTAACAACACAAAATAGATGCTCCATAAAATCATAGGTAATAAATAATATGTTTCTTTAAAATTCGATTTTAGACCAGAAAAATCTCCCATTATGGTTTTTCCCATGATAATAGTAAGTATTTCAAAAACATAAACGAAACAATTAATTAAAATTAATACAATTGTTCCAATTAAATTCAACATTTTCCCTACAAAATTTTTCATTTACTTTTTCTCATTGCTTCTACTTCGAAAGAAACCTTCTTTCAAAGCAATATTATTCTAGCACTTTTAATGTTCAATTAGTCTAAAGATATAATTAAGATTCGATTTTATTATAATTATTTCTAAAATTCTCGAAACTATAGATATTATTTTTTGAAATTTAAAAGTTTAAAATGTATTATAAAAGAATGAAAATTGCTTTAGTTTTACAAGGCGGAGGTTCAAGAGGAATCTTTACAACTGCTATTTTAGATTCATTATTAGACACCGATATCAAAATCGATAAGGTTTTTGCTGTATCTGCAGGTGGTTTAAATGCAATGAACTTCTTAAGCAAACAAAAGGGAAGGGCTAAAAAAGCTACATTACTTACTTTTAAATCCAAGGACTTTAAATCAATTACAAATGTAATTAGAAAGCATACATTTGTTGATTTTAATTATTATTTTAATGAATTAAATAAAGAATTGCCTTTCGATGATGAAACATTCAAAAACAATAAAACTGATTTATGTGTTGTTGCTACTTCTTTAGATACTGGAAAAGCGTCATATTTTAATAAAAGTGAGCTAGAAAATTTTAATGAAGCACTAAAAGCATCTGCTTCGCTTCCATTTGTTGCAAAACCTGTAAATATTAATGATGAATTATTTTTAGATGGTGGCGATAGCGATCCTGTACCATTTAAAAAAGCATTAAATGAAGGGTTTGATAAAGTTATTGTTGTTACAACTCGCCCTTATGGTTTTAGAAAAGACCCAAAAACTAAAAATAGAAAAGAAAGACTTATTAAATTTGTCTTTAAAAAATACCCTAATTTCATGAATGCATTATTAAATTCACATATGAATTATAACAAGTGCATGGATGAACTTGAGGCAGGAAATGATAATGTTTTTTTAATCCAACCACCAGAAAACATCAATTTAAAACACCTCGAAACAAACGAGAAGAAATTGGATTATTATTACAATTTGGGTGTTAAAGTTTTTGAAGAAAATAAAGAAAAGTTAGTTAAATTTCTTAACTAACTTTATTCATTCTATATCCTGTTCCAATATCTGTTCTTATGATCTTCGAACTTCGAGGATCTTTTTCAATTTTCTTTCTAATTCCTGCCATAAAAACTCTTAGACCATTTTGATCATTGCCTCCACGACCCCAAACATGAGCAATAATATAATCGTATGTAAGAGTTTTTCCTAAATTCATTGCTAAAAGAACGATAATTTTATATTCGAAGTTTGTGAAATGGACTTCAATGCCATTAATGAATATTGTTTTAGCGTCAAAATCAATTGTTAAATTTCCATTTATAAATAAATGTTCGTTTTCATCCTTTTGATACCTAAATTGATTCCTAATTCTTGCTAATAATTCATAATTATTGAATGGCTTTACAATATAATCATTTGCACCTGTATCAAAAGCCATAACTTTGCTTTCTACATTAACCCTACTTGAAACAACTATAATTGGTAACGTATTTGTAAAACTTCTTACGGTATCAATGACAACCATGCCATCTTTATCTTTTAAATTTAATTCAAGAATAATTAAATCAATTACTTTTTTAATACAAGTATCGATAGCTTCTTGGGCACTAGAAACAAAGATTGTTTGGTAGCCTTCGGTTTTTAATAATTTTGCAATATTGTTGGCGCTTGTTTTGTCGCTTTCAACAATCAATATAGTTTTCGATTTCATAAAATTATTATACATTAATTTTCGCATTTATTATAAAAATTTATACACAGGTGTATTAACTACATAAATAGATATTATTTTTAATCTAATATATTAAATTATATAGCGACTATCAGTTCTTTTTCGTTCATGAAATAGGTAATTTCATAAATGAACATTTTCCAATTTCATTGTCAAATCCCACTTCAATTTAAAAATGGTGGAACAAATGGGGATCGAACCCACGACCTCATCGTTGCGAACGATGCGCTCTCCCAACTGAGCTATTGTCCCACGCTTTTATTATCTTACACTTTTTTCAACTAAAAATCTTTTTATTTTTTCGAAGATAATTAAGGCTAATTATATTAAACTATTTAATATGGAAAACAAAGTCATTGCAGTAATAGACATGAAAGCTTTTTATGCGTCAATTGAATGCGTTGAAAGAGGACTTGATCCTTTAAAAACACTTCTTGCAGTAACAGATACTGCTAGAAAAGAAGCAACAATTGTTCTTAGTGTTTCGCATGCACTAAAAATGATGGGTGTTCCATCAAGATGTAGAAGAAAAGAATTACCAAAAGATAAAGATATAATTTTAGCGGTCCCTCAAATGGAAAAATATGTTAAAAAAAGCGCAGAAATCGTCTCTATATTCCTTGATTTTGTTGGTCAAGATGATATTCATATTTATTCAATTGATGAGTGCTTTTTAAATCTTGGACCTTATCTAAAATTATATAAATGCACACCTAAAGAACTTGTTAAAAAAATATTAACCAAAATTAAGGACCAAACAGGTTTAATTGCAACTGCTGGGATTGGGCCTAATATGTTTTTAGCTAAAGTTGCTGATGATATAGAAGCTAAAACAAATGAAGATTTTATTGCTGAATGGACATACGATGATGTTCCAAAAAAATTATGGCCTTTAAAACCTTTGAATAAAATGTGGGGAATAAGCATAGGATATAGTACAAAACTAAACTTATTAGGAATTTATACTGTAGGTGATTTGGCAAATTACGATAAAGAAGAATTAATTGATAGATTTGGTATTCTAGGCGCCGAACTTCATAACCATGCAAATGGAATAGATGAAACAGATATTAGAGATAAATATTTACCATTAAATAAGGGTCTTTCTTTGGGACAAGTCTTGATGCGAGATTATACAAAAAAAGAATCCATTCTAATTTTAAAAGAAATGTGTGACGAATTAACTATTAGACTAAGAAAAATAAATAAAAATTGTGGCTGCGTACATTTAGGAATAGGATATTCAAGCGCTGTAGATGGCGGATTTTTTCATCAAGTTAAATTATTGGCTCCTTCTTCAGTTAATAGTGATTTATTAAAAGCAATCATGTATTTATTTAACACATATTGCGAGGATAAACCAATTAGAAGAGTATGTATTTCGTATACTGATTTATCAAATAAAGCAACTCAACAACTTTCATTATTTTCAGATATTGAATCACTTGATGATGAAGAAGAAATGTATAAAACATTGGATGAAGTTATGGAAAAATTTGGTAAGAACAGTGTCTCAAGAACTAGTGCTTTAACAAAATCAAGCACAATAAAAGAAAGACATAACCAAATAGGAGGTCATAGAAGATGAGTGATGATCGTGGAATGAAAAAATGGCTTCCGTTTTCTTCTCTTGTTGAACAAAACCAATTTTTAGAAGAAATGTTATACGAAAAAAATAAAATTCGTAAACCAAAAATATCTACAGAACAAGCGCGAAAAATTGATTTAATTTTACATGAGCACGTAGATATCCCACTAACTTTTAAAATATATTTCGATGGATATTTATATACGTTTCGCGCTCAAATTCAAAAAATCGATAAAAATAGCAATTTAATTTATTTTAAAAATTTCTTTATTCCAATTAAGGATATTATAGATATCGATGATCCTTCAGACTTTGAAAATATATGCTAAAAAGAGCTCAATTAAATGAGCTCTTTTAATTTAAATGGCCCAATTGCCATTTTTAAATATTTGATGTTTATTTCCTTTATCGTCTATGCCAACAATATCCATATCTTCAGTGCCAATCATAAAATCTACATGGCTTCCTGAATGGTTGATACCTTTTTTGGTTATTTCTTCAAGTGTCATATTTTCATAACCTTTTAAAAGTGATGGGAATCCAGTTCCTAATGCAATATGGCATGAAGCATTTTCATCATATAAAGTTGAATAGAATAAAGCTCCTGTATTATTAATTGGAGAATCATAAGGAATCAACGAAACTTCACCTAAATAGCAAGCATTTTCATCAACTTCGACCATTTGCTTTACAAGTTCAATGCCTTTTTTTGCCCCATAATCAACTACTTTACCATCATGAAATTTAAACCAGAATCCTTCAATAACTTGACCCATATAGCATAAAGGCTTTGAAGCATAAACCATTCCTTCTGCTTTACCTTTCATTGGTGAAGTAAACATTTCTTCTGTTGGAATATTTGGTTGGAAATATATTTTACTATCTCTAGTCATTTCTCCGCCACCAAGCCACATAACATCAGGAATTAATCCAACTGTAAAGTCAGTGCCTAAAGAATTATGATAATGCAATTCCCTTAAATTAAGTGAATTTAAAACTTCTGCTTTTTTATGTAAGTTTTCATCGTGTTTTTCCCAATTTTTAATAGGATCACCTTCATAGGCTCTACTAACTTTTAAAATTAATTCCCATAAAGCTTCAACAGCCTCATCATCTGAAAGTTTTGGAAACATCTTTTTTGCCCATCCTATGCTAGGAACTCCAGCTATGCACCATTGGTATTTATCATCCATATCATCTCTATATTTACGAATAATAGGCATTAATGCTTTCATTGCTTTACCTTGTTTATCTAAATCAATTTTAGTTAATGAATCTGGATCGTCTGATTCAATATAAATTCTGCAAGGTAAAGTATCATGCCAGTATTGCCATCTAGCATCTTGCCATTTGTTTAAAGAACCCAAATCTTCAACGCTTTTATATTTATAGTTTAGGATTGTTAAAGTTGGATCACTCCATAAAACTAAAACATCTTTAGCCCCACACTTATAACATTCATCAACTAAAATTCTTATAAATTCTGGTTGATCTAATGATGCTTGAATAACAACATCTTGTCCTTTTTGTATATTAACTCCACTTACAGCAATTAAATGCGCATATTCTCTTAATATTGATTCTTTCATATTTTTCTTCTTTCTATTACTTTTTGCAGCCAGTAAATTCACTAAATTTTGGCAATGTTAAACACCAATCACAAAATACATGCCATTCTTTTAATTTATGATTTTTTCTTTGATTAAAAATTGTTTTTAATTGTTGATAATTTGTAGTCATCGAAGCTCCAAGGCAAAAACCACATGGCGTAGAAGCGACAAGTTCTCTCCATTTTTCTTTTTTCTTTTCAACATCATCTTCAGGAATAGCATTATATTCATCTTTTATTTTAGAAACAATTTCTAAAACTTGTTTGTTAGTATCTGGAACGCATTGTTTTTCAACATCAAACTTCAATAAACAATGCATAGTAGATTGAGAAGAAATAAAATCTAGCCAATGATATCTTTGTGCTTCTTTCCACCAAAATAATGGAGCAGTAACATCAAATTGAACAATAATTCCTTTTAAGAAATTATCATGCCCTTGTCCACTTAAACAAGTTCCTAATTTTTCAGCGCGAATAATATCTTTTTCGTTTACTTCACTTCTATCAAACTCTGTTCTCATTGGATTGCCACTTGCTTTTAATGTGTAATCCATTCCATAAACATTGGTGTTTTTAATATTAAATTCCATTTTCTTCACAAACCTCCTTCAAATTAATTAATAATGCTAGTCTGGTCAATAAACCTACACCGCCAGGAACTGGCGATTGATATGCTACATTTAAATCAGGTACACAATCACCATATAATTTCCCATCTTCTCTATTAATTCCAACATCAAAGACAACACAATCTTTTTTAAAATTATATCTATTATCCATGTTGTATTTTCTTCCGATTGAAACGACAATTAAATCTGCATGTTCAATATAAAACTTCTTATCTTCTTCAGTTGTTTTAGTGTGTAAATTTATTACATTCATATCAAGTTTTAACAAAATATCATGCATTGGTTTTCCAACAATATTGCTTCTTCCCAAAACAACTGCATTTTTGCCTTTAAAAACAAAATTATTATCTTTTAAAAATTCAACAATTCCTTTTGGAGTTGCTGGAACATATTTAGAATATTGATTGAAGCCATCAACATCTTTTTCAGGAACAATACTTTTTTTAATTACTTCTTCATCTATTTGTTTTGGGAGAGGCATTTGTACTATAAAAGCATCAACACTTGTGTCATTATTTAATTCGTTAACAAGTTTTAATAATTCTTCTTGTGATGTTTCATCGCTTAGTTTTATAAGTTTTGCATCAACACAAATTTCCTCACAATCTTTTAATTTTCCTCTTATATAAGCATTACTTGCGGGATCATCATTTAACTGCACTATTACTAGACTTTTTTTCCTAGCAAATTGACTAAAATATTTCTTTAATTCTAATTTCTTTTCAACTGTGTATTCTTTAATGTTTTTCATGGCTATAATTTTATCAAATTAATAATAATTTAGAATAGAAAGCGATTCAAAATTGAAAAAAAGTAAAGTTCACAAATGAAACATCAATCAATCATTCTTGAAACTTTAATGAAAAAGCATATCAATTGCTCATTCTTTTATAAAAAAACAAGGTTTGCACCTTGTCTTAAAATTTTAATAGATTAATTATTTGTAAAGCTGTAGTTGTTGAGTCAGATGAACTTGAGCTTGATTTAACTAAAACGCTACTTAATAATGCAAAGAACAAAAATACTATGCCAAATCCAAGTGTCAAATAAGAAATAATTAATTCACTACCTCTTTCTTTGGTTTTAACGAAAACATTCATTCCGCCACCAGTAATAGCACCTGAAGCACCTTCGCTTTTTCCACCTTGGAGCAAACTTAAAACAATAATAACTAAACAAACAACCCAAAATACATAATCATACCATTGCATATCCATTCCTCCATGCGCATTTAATATTAATATTAAATGATTAACTTGTCTACAATTTGTTTCGTTTTTATTGATTTCCATTTTGGTTTAGACATAACCCCAAAAAAGATAGTAATGCGGTCATAAATCATAAAAAAGGAAACACGAAAATAGTACCTATGTAGTTTTTAAATTTAAAATCTTTAACAAACTAACACTCTTTCCAAAACCATCATTTCTTTTATAACTCAGCTTTAAGTTCAAACAAAATATCCCTTAATTCAATGGCTCTTTCAAAATCAAAATCTTTTGCCGCTTTCTTCATTTCGGATTCGATTTGCGAAATCTTCTTTTTAAGTTCGCTCTTACTCATCTTACCCTTATTTTCAATCGCTTCCTCTTCCGATTTCTTAAAGTTTGTTATTGGAGGTTTAATTTCTTTAATAATTGTTTCAGGAATAATTCCATTTTCTTTGTTATATGCTTCTTGAATTGACCTTCTTCTATTTGTTTCATCAATACAATATTGCATCGAATGAGTGATAGAATCTGCATACATGATTGCTATACCATTTTTATTTCTTGCAGCACGCCCAACAACTTGAATAAGGGATCTATTACTTCTTAAGAATCCTTCTTTGTCTGCATCTAAAATACCAATCAAACTAACTTCTGGAATATCCAGACCTTCTCTTAATAAGTTAATACCAACTAAAACATCATATTTACCCTTCCTTAATTGGTAAATAATTTGGCTTCTTTCTAAAGTTTTACATTCACTATGTAAATAAACAGTTTTGATGCCTTTTTCTTTTAAATATTTGGTTAAATCTTCGGCCATTTTTATTGTAAGCGTAACAATCATTGTTCTTTCATGATTTTCAATACGCTTTTTAATTTCAAACAATAAATCATCAATTTGACCTAATGTTGGTCTCACTTCAATCTTTGGATCTAAAAGCCCAGTAGGACGAATAATCTGTTCGGCAAATGTGTTATTTGTTAAATTAAGTTCGTAATCTCCAGGAGTAGCTGAAGTAAAAATCACTTGTGATATTTCTTTTTCAAATTCGCTAAAATTTAATGGCCTATTGTCTAAAGCACTTGGCAATCTAAAACCATAATCGACAAGAGTTTGTTTTCTTGAATGATCGCCATTATACATGCCTCTAATTTGTGGAACTGAAACATGCGATTCATCAATAATCATTAAATAATCTCTTGGAAAATAATCTAATAAGCAGAAAGGTTTTTCTCCTGGCTTTCTTTTATCAATATATCTTGCATAGTTTTCAATGCCTGGGCAAATTCCAAATTCCATAAGATTTTCAACATCTTGTTTTGTTCTCATCTCAATTCTTTCAGCTTCAAGAGCTTTTCCTTGACTTTTAAAAAATTTAACTCTTTCATCAAGATCTTCTAAAATTTCATTACAAACACTTTTAACTCTCTCGTAAGTTGACGCGTGATCGTATGCAGGATAAATTGGATAAGTTTTAAATTGTTCAATAACTTCGCCAGTTACAAAATTCACAGATGAAATTGATTCGATTTCATCATCAAAAGTAGAAATTCTTAAAAATTGTTCTTTTGAAGATATTAAAAAGATATCAATAACATCGCCATTTACTCTAAAAGTACCTGGTGCAAAATCAATATTATTCTTTTTATATTGCGATTCAATTAGTCTTTTTATAAATTGCTTTCTATCGATTTTTTCATTAATCCTAACTTCGAAAACAAGTTTAATATATTCGCTAGGATCTGTAAGTCCATATATTGATGCAACAGAAGCAACAATAATAGTATCCCTTCTTTCAAGTATGGAATTAATTGCACTAGTACGCATCATTTCAATTTCTTCGTTCATTAAAGCACTTTTATCAATATAAGTGTCACTTGAAGGAATATATGCTTCAGGTTGATAAAAATCGAAATTACTTACAAAATATTCAACTCTATTATTAGGAAATAAATCTTTCATTTCTGAATAAACTTGACCAGCAAGTGTTTTATTTGGTTCTAAAATAATTGTTGGTTTTTGTGTTTTTTCAATGATATTAGCCATAGTAAAAGTTTTGCCAGTACCAGTAGCACCAAGCAATATTTGCTCTTTTTTACCTTCATTGATACCATCAACTAATTCTTTAATTGCTTTTGGTTGATCTCCTGTAGGTTTAAAAGAACTAACAATTTTAAAAGGCGTATCACTCTTTATCATTTTCTTCTTTTTTCCTATTTTTCTTTTTTAAATCTTTACTAACTTTAGTAATTGTATTTTGTTTAGTTGATACAAGTGGTGACCATCCATCGCCTGTGACTTGTTTTGCTTGATAGCAAAATAAAAATGCTTTTGGATCGATTTCAGAAACTTCATCTTTAATTTTTATGAATTCACGAGGTCTTATAACAACTCTTACAACCTTTTTACTTTCTTTAGAATAACCACCAATCGCACTATAAATAGTGGATGATCTATCTAATACATTAATAATATAATCATTTATTTCTTTTGATTTAGTTGTTGTAATATCGAGAACAAGTCCCGAACCTGAGTTATAGATAACCTCAATCATTCCTGAACATGCAGCCGCACTTAAAATACCCACAAGACCACTATAAAGACCTTGGGAATTTTTCCCAAAAATGCTAACAAATATGCCAGCCATAATAATTGTTCCATCAACAATTAAACTTAAAATACTAGTTTTAATATTTGTAAATTTATTAATTATAAAAACTAAAACATCAACTCCACCAGTTGAACCACCAGCATTAAAAGTAATTCCACATCCAATGCCAGTTAAGGCACCACCTGTTAAAGCAATTATAATTAAACGACCAACATCCATTAATTCTAAATTTGTAACAACTATTGTTCCACCACTTTTATCTATAGACATTCCATCAACCAAAAGTAATTTAATGATACCTTCAGCTAAACTCGTCCTTAATAGAATTGATAAAAATATAGGATAAAAAATTGTAGCAATTAATGTTGATGCCGAAAATTTAAAACCTAAGAAAATTAACCCTAATAAAAATAGTGACCACATAATGATATACGACCATATATCAACACTTAATAACCCTGTTTTGCTTAAAAGTATTGAAATACCACTTATACCACCATTAACAATTGAAAATGGAACCAAAAATATACCTGAAGCAATCGAAAGCAAAACAGTTCCAAAAAGCACCAAAAATATAGTTTTAAGTGTATTTCTAATATTCTTTCTTGAAAATATTTGTTCCATAAATCTATTTTCCCCCTTTTGAAATCAATTCAAGATAACCATATACAAATTTATTAATATCGCCATCCATTACATTATTAATTTGAGTATCTTCAACATTTGTTCTATTATCCTTAACTAAAGTATAAGGACAAAAAACATAACTTCTAATTTGACTACCCCATTCAATATTTTTCTTTTGACCAACAAGATCATTTTTCATTTCTTCGTTTTTTTCTTTTTGAAGTTCATAAAGTTTAGAACGAAGCATATTCATTGCCATTTCTTTATTTTTTAATTGGAATCTATCAATTTGGCAAGAAACAACAATACCAGTAGGCAAATGTGTAATTCTAACAGCGGTTTCGACTTTATTAACGTTTTGTCCTCCAGCACCACTTGATCTATAAGTGTCGATTTTCAAGTCACTATCTTTAATTTCAATATTAATTGCATCATCAAGTTGAGGAACAACATTTACACTAGCAAACGAAGTATGTCTTCTTTTATTTGCATCAAATGGAGAAATTCTTACTAAACGATGAACACCTTTTTCGCCTTTTAATAATCCATAAGCATATTTACCACTTATTAATAATGTAACTGATTTAACCCCTATTCCATCGCCGACATCAAAATCAGCAACTTTATAAGTTAAGCCATTTCTTTCGCAAAATCTTGTGTACATTCTTAAAAGCATATTAGCCCAATCACAAGCTTCCGTACCACCTGCACCTGGATGAATATCTAAAATACAATCAGAATCATCATATTTTCCAGCAAAAAGAATCAATCTTTTTAATTCGCTTAAATGATTTTCCATTTCCTTGTATTCGTCACTTGCAAGATCTATCATCTCAAGATCATTAATATCTAAAGTTTCAGCAAGATCAAAAAGATCATTCACTTCTTTTTGGGTTTTTGAAAAAAGCTCCTTTTTATAAATTAAATCATTCTTATGTTCAATGATTTTATTTGCTTCTCTTTGGTTCAACCAAAAAGAATCATCCATGCTTTTATCATCAATTTCTTTTATTTCTTGGTTAATTTTTTCTACATCAAAGAGAATTACCGAGCTTGGTAATTTCTACTTTTGCTGCATTTAATCCTTCCTTAATTGTATATAAATCCATGTTTTTCCCCTATAAACTAGTTAGTATGAATCCTAGATTCATCGACATCCTCGGCAGCTTTTTTATCTTTGTCGATATCACTAATATTTAAATTTGGTTGTTCTAATTTCTTTTGAGCTTCTGCCTTAGCAACACGATCTTGAATTTCTTGCATGTTCTTAGCATGTAAAGCAGCCATTCTTGAATCCGCCATTGAAACACGTGGACCAACTGGATTTCCATTAATGACTGGTCTAGCATCGTCTTCTTTCTTAATGACAGTTTCAGATTCTTCCTTCTTTTCTTCTTGTTTTGTAGCATTTACTTGAGGAACAAAGTTCTCTTTCTTTTCTTCTTGAACTTCAACTTTTACATTAAGTAAATTCAAAACAACTTCAAGAGCAATAACTTCATTCATTTCTCTAAACATAGCCCAACCTTCATTAACATAATCTTGAAGTGGGTTTATTTGCGCATAACTTCTTAATGAGACAGATTCTCTAAATCTTGCCATATTATCAATTTGTTGTGTCCAGTTACGATCAATAACTCTTAAAGTTAACTCTCTTTCTAAATGTTCTGCAAAATCCTTATCCCAAGTCTTTTTTCTAGCTAAGTAAGAATCAAGCAAAACTTCGCCTAAATCTTCGCCAGCATCAGTTGCATCTGCTTCTTCGTATAAAGATGCATCAAATTCTTCTGGTTTTAAGAATCTTGGAACAACTAAATCTTGTAATAATTTAGCACTAACTAAATTTTTGGCTTTTTCTTCTTCAGGAACAGCGCGTTTACAAAGAGCTTTACCACAATCAGAGAAAATTTCTAAAAGTAAATCGTTAATATCGGTTGCAAATAAAATCTTGTCACGTTTTGCATACATAATAGATCTTTGTTTGCTTAAAACATCATCATAATCAAGTAAACTCTTACGAACGTCAAAGTTTTGGCCTTCAATACGCTTTTGAGCTGAAGTAATTGCAGTAGTTAAAGCTTTTGATTCAATAGCTTCATCTCCACAAGAAGCAAATATTTTTCTTAAATTATCGTTAGCAAAACGAATCATTAATTCATCATCAAGAGAAACATAAAATCTTGAGAAACCAGGATCACCTTGACGACCACTACGACCACGTAATTGGTTATCAATACGTCTTGATTCGTGTCTTTCCAATCCAAAAACACAAAGACCACCAAGTTTTCTAGTTTCTTCTGTTAATTTAATATCAGTACCACGACCTGCCATATTAGTAGCAAGAGTAATATGCCCAAGTTCACCAGCATGAGCAACAATTTCTGCTTCACGTTCATGGTTTTTAGCGTTTAACATATCGTATTTAAGTCCAGCTTTATCAAGATAAACTGCAACTTCTTCACTTGCTTCAACTGATGGAGTACCAATCAAAATAGGTTGACCAGTTGCATGTCTTTCAGCAACTTCTTTTACAAGGGCTTTAATCTTTGCTTCTTTAGTCGCAAAAACATAATCTGGAGCATCAATTCTTTGAATTGGACGATTGGTTGGAATAACAACAACGTTCATATTATAAATTTTTCTAAATTCTTCTTCTTCAGTTTTTGCAGTACCTGTCATACCGCCAATTTTCTTAAATAATCTAAAGAAGTTTTGATATGTAATTGTTGCTAAAGTTGAAGTTTCTTCTTTAATTTCAACACCTTCCTTAGCTTGAATAGCTTGTTGAAGTCCATCACTATATTCACGTCCTTTTAAAATACGACCAGTAAATGTATCAATTAATTGAATCTCATTATTTTGGTCAACAAGATATTCAACATCTCTTGTCATAATGTAATTAGCTTTTAAAGCTTGTTGAATTCTATGAACTAATTCTTGATATTGAGGATCATAAATGTTTTTGATACCAAACATTTTATCGGCTTTATTGTTACCTTCTTCAGTTAAGGAAACGGTTTTATCCTTAACATCGATTGTATAATCTTCATCTTTCTTCAAATATTTCGCAAATTTATCAGCAACAATATATTGAGAAGCGGTCGCTTTTTTACCACCAGAAATAATAAGTGGAGTTCTAGATTCATCAACTAAAATACTATCAGCTTCATCAATAACAGCAAAATTTAAACCTCTTAATACACGTCTTTGGGTGCTTTGAGCCATGTTATCACGAAGATAATCAAAACCCAATTCACTATTAATTGTGTAAGTAATATCGCAAGCATGGGCTGCTTTCTTTTCGCTTGTCCCTAAACTATGTAAGTTAACACCAACTGTTAAACCTAAAAATCTATAAACTTGGCCCATCCAATCAGCATCACGAGTGGCAAGATATTCGTTAACAGTAACAACATGAACACCTTTGCCTTCAAGTGCATTTAAATAAACTGCCATTGTACATGTTAAAGTTTTACCTTCGCCTGTACGCATTTCAGCAATTTCACCATCATTTAAAACTAAAGAACCAATAATTTGAACTTCAAATGGATATTGTCCTAAAGTTCTTTTTGCAGCTTCTCTACAAACTGCAAATGCTTCAAATTTAATATCTTCTAAAGTTTTACCTTCAGCTAAAAGTTTACGAAAATAAGGAGTTTTAGCTCTTAATTCTTCATCGGTTAACTTACCCATTTCATCTGCGTAAGATTCGACCTTCTTTGCTTGTCGTTTATATTTCTTTAAAACTCTCTCATCAACTCTAAATAATTTCTCAATAAAATTTCCCATACTAAATCATCCTTTAAATCAACGTTTATAAGTTTACCATTATATATAATGGTATTCAAACACAATAAATTATAACCTTTCTTTAATTTTAGTGCTAAAAGTATTAGTTTCATCGATTTCTCTTTTTGCTAAACAAAGAACTTTTACTTTTCTTGCACCATATTTTTTCATTATCTTAATTGCCGCTTTCATTGAAGCGCCTGTTGTGATTACATCATCAACAATTAGAATTTTCTTATTTTTTACCTTAAATTTTTCATCAAACTTTAAGATATCCCCAATCTTTTGTCTGTCCTCATAATTTAATTCTTTTTGCTTGATATTTTCTGTCTTAATTAAACATTTATACATTTCAAGGTCCAAACACTTAAAAATTTCGACTACATGGTTAAAACCTCTTTTTTGATCATCTTCAAAATATGATGGGATTGGAACAATTTTATACCCATCGAAAATAGTTTCTAATTCAAGTTTAAATGGCTCTACAAAAATATCTTTTAACTCATAATCTTCACAACCTTTATAAAGATAAATCTTATCTTTTATTTGGTCATCATATTTATAAATTGCAAGTGCATTGACCCCATCTATTTTAAAAAATTTAAAGATAGGATCAAACTTGAATAAACACCTATCACATAAATTATAATCAAGCGAAAATAATTTATGAAAACTTTGAAAATTAATGTCATTAAAGCAGTTTTTGCAAATGTGAGTTTGCTTCTTTTGTTTTTCTAATAGCTTCTTCCATATCATTTGTTTTTTTATTTCCTAAAAATATAACCTCCCCATCTGGTGCATCCTTAACTCTTCCAACCCTACCAGAAATTTGGATCAATGCTGAAGAGTTATAAATTTTATGATCTGCATTAAAAATTATTACTTGTAAATTTTTAACTGTTACACCTCTTTCTAAAACGGCCGTTGTGACAAGATATTTATATTTTCCATGACGAAAATCTTCAATTATTTTGCTCCTTTCCTTTACTTGCGAATGAACTCTATTACCATTTGGAACAACCATAGAAATTAATTTAAAAACCTCCTCACATTCATCTATTGTTGCTACAAAAAGAAAGCACGGTTTCTTCATTTTTTGATAATCTTTTAGCTTTTTTGCTAAATAAATATACTTTGTTGGGCCATAAAGTAAAACTATTTTAGGCACAGGAATTGGCTTCATATGATACCTAGTATACAAAGTTACTATTTTATGACCTGGTTTAGAAAATTCATTTATTACTGAAGGGGAAGGCGTTGCCGACATAAGGACATAATTCTTTTTTACACTTCTTCTAAAAAGACTTATTAAAACTGGGTTGTCTTTATATGGAAATGCATCAATTTCATCCAATATAAGTAAATCAAAATATTTTTCATATCGATAAAGTTGATGGGTTGTTAATACGATAATATCGCCCACTAATTCACTTGTGCTACCTCCAAAAACACTAACAACTTTATTGTTTATGAAAGTTTTTGATAGTCTTACACCAAGTTCACTAACTACATCTTTTCTAGGTATGGCAAAACCAACTCGGTACGCATTTTTCAAAGCATATTCAATGACTTTAAAAACAAGTTCAGTCTTACCTGCTCCACAAACAGCATAAATTAGTGTGTTGATTCCATTAATATAGTTATCTCTTACTTCTTCAGAAATTCTAACCTGTTCCTTGCTTAAAGGATACTTGATTATTGCATCTGAATTGGTTGGCGGCAAAAACGTTTCATCTTTATCGACTTTTTCACCCATAAAAGAGATACACCTTCTGCAGTAAGGTTTACCATTTTTATAACCAACATACCTTGGGTTACTGTTCTTACAAATTGGACATACAAATTCCATAAAAAATTCCCCTTCACTATTAATAGGGGGGGAATTCAAAAAATTTTCACTTTTTTTAATTATTTTTCAAAATTTTTTATTGTATCAACTCTCAAACAATGTCTACCAGCTTCAAAAGGTGTGTTTAAGAAAATATCAGTTCTATGGATTATGTCTTCAATTTTCATAAATTTTGCACCAAAAGAAATCATATTACAGTCATTATGTTGTCTAATTAGACTTGCAACTTCATCATTGTAAGCAAGCCCACAACGGATTCCATGAACTTTGTTTGCAGCAATCGAAATACCTTCACCGCTTGTGCAAATTACAACACCAAACTCGCACGTTCCAGCCGAAACAAGTTCTGCTGCTTTTAATCCAAACTCTGCATAATTGCAACTATCTAAAGAATTAGTTCCAACATCAATAACTTCATATCCTTCTTGTTCTAAGTGTTGCTTCAATGCTTCTTTAGCAATGAAACCACCATGATCTGATCCAATTGAAATTTTCATTTTATTTTCTCCTTGATTTCTTCTAATGATAATTTACCTTTTCTTATTAACGAAATTTTATCTCCATCAATTTTTATTATAGTTGATGGAACACCTTTTTCACAATTGCCTTCAATTACCCCATCAATTTCCCCCTCAAATTCAGATATGACACTATTAGTATTCATACATGGTTCTTTACCAGATTTATTACATGAAGGCACAAAAAGTGGTTCATTTACAGCATCAATTAATTTTAAGACAAATTCATCATTAGGAATTCTAATTCCAACAAATCCACTTCCATGATCAATGCAATATGGTATCCCTTCCTTTGCTTTAACAATAATAGTTAAAGGACCAGGCATAAATTCTTTAACTATTTTCTTAGAAATTTCATTAAATTCAATATACGTTTCGACCTGTTTTATATTTGAACACATTAAAGTAAATGGTTTTTCAGGAGGTCTTTTTTTAACTTCAACTAACTTATTATAGTTTTCTAACTTGGGTGCTTTAACACCTAATCCAAAAACAGTTTCTGTAGGAAAAGCTAAAAGACCATCATTTTTTAAAATTTCGCTAGCTTCTTTAATTTGATTTTTCTTCAAGATTTTCAATATTATAGCCTCCAAAGATAAATAAATATCTATCTTTACCATATATATCTTTTTTAAATATATATTGTACATTTTCTCTATCAAAATAATGATTAATCAATGCAGAAAGTCCTTCTTTTTGATCAAAATTAATTTCAAAAGCCATGAAAAATTTATCATTCATTACGCTTTTATAATGCCTAAAATATGAATCATAAAAATGTAAACCATTCATGGAATAAATAGCATTAAGTGGTTCATATCTTAAAACTTTAGGCTCTATATCATTAATATTTTCAACATATGGAGGATTAGAAATTAATACATCAATTTTAATTTTGTTTTCCTCTAAAGGCTGCAATCTACTGCCTTTAAGCAAATTGATATTCAAATTAAGTCTTTCTTTATTAATTTTTGCAACAATCAATGGATCTTCATATTTATCCGTTGCATAAACGGTAGATTGACTAAATTGTTCTTTCATGTAAAGCGCGATGCAACCACTACCTGTGCAAATATCTGCAATAGAACCATGATTTAATTGATATTTATTTATATAATCCTTAACAAAAAGCGCTAATCCTTCAGTCTCTGGTCTAGGAATTAAAACATTTCTGTTAATAAATATATCCAAATCAATAAAAGAGGTCTTTCCTAAAATATATTGAATAGGTTCTCCATCGAGTAATTTATTCAAATTTCGTATATATAACGCCTTATTTTTAATTTTTTCATCAAAATTAATAACCAATTCAGTATATGAAGAAAGCTCGTTAGCATTTGCTAATAATCGATAAATTTCAGTATCACTAATATTATTATTTTTGCGTTTTTTTAATTGTTCTTTTGTATCTAGAAAAACTTCTCTATTAGTTTCCATAAATTACTTTTGCCCTGCTAATTTTTGTTGTTGATCAGCATAAATTAAGGCATCAATTAGTTCATCTAAATCGCCTTCAATAATTCTATCAAGTTTTTGAACAGTAAATCCAATTCTATGGTCGGTGACTCTATTTTGAGGGTAGTTATATGTTCTAATTTTTTCGTTTCTATCACCGGTTCCGATTTTACTTCTATAACCAGCTTCAGTTGCAAGTTTCTTTTCTTCTTCTAATTGGGAAAGTTTACTAGCTAACATTTCCATACAAATTTCATGGTTTTGAATTTGAGATTTCTCGGTTTGACACGAAACAACAACACCAGTTGGGATATGAGTAATTCTTACAGCTGATTCTGTTTTATTAACATTTTGGCCGCCAGCACCACTTGATCTATATGTATCAACTCTTAAATCTTCGTTTCTAATTTCAACTCTTCCAACTTCAACTTTAGGCATAACAACAACAGTAGCAGTTGAAGTATGAATTCTACCGCTTGCCTCAGTTTTTGGAACTCTTTGAACTCTATGAACCCCACTTTCATATTTAAGTCTTGAATATGCATTAGGTCCACTTACAACGAATTGAATATACGAAAAACCGCCCGCCTCGCTAACAGAATCATCTATGACCTTTAATTTCCAACCTTGACTATCGCAATAGTGGCTATACATTCTAAATAAGTCACCAGCAAAAATATTTGCTTCATCGCCGCCAACAGCGCCTTTGACTTCAAAAATAATATCTTTACCATCATTTGGATCTTTTGGTAACAAAAGAATCTTTAATTCTTCTGTGATTTTTTCACATAATTCAGTATTGCTTTTTAGTTCCTCTTTACCCATTTCGCTTATTTCTGGATCTTTATCGTTAGACATAGTTAAAGCATCTTCTCTATTTTTATCCGCATATAAAAATTCATGAAATTTTTCAACAATAGGTTCTAATTCACTTCTTTCAATATTTAATTCTTTAAATCTTCTATTATCTCTTGTCACTTCTTCATTCATCAAAAGTTCATCAATCTCGTTTAAACGTTTCTCTGTAGTAACAAGACGTTCGTACATATTCTTTTCCATAATTTTACACCCTCAAATCTTTAAAATTATATCAAATTAACAATGTTATTTAAAGCAATCTAATTGTTTAATGCCCACAACCTTTATGATATAATCATAAACGGGTTAAAAATTATGTCATACAAAGCTTTATACAATAAATATCGTAGTCAAACATTCGATGAATTAGTTGGACAACAAGCGATTGTTCAAACTTTAAAAAACGCTCTTGAATTAAATAAAATATCACACGCTTACCTTTTTTGTGGTCCTCGTGGTACTGGTAAAACTAGCGTCGCAAGATTATTTGCAAAAGCATTAAATTGCGAAGAAGGAATTGGTCATCAATGCAATAAATGTGAAAATTGCAGGCAAATAAGTGATGGCGAACATCCAGATGTAATTGAAATAGATGCTGCTAGTAATTCAGGTGTCCAAGAAGTTAGGAACTTAATTGAAAAAGTTAAATATGCTCCAATTAAAGGAAGATACAAAGTTTATATTATTGATGAAGTTCATATGATGACTAGTAGCGCTTTTAATGCATTACTCAAAACATTAGAAGAACCACCAGAATATGTAGTTTTTATTCTTTGTACAACTGATCCTTATAAGTTATTGCCAACAATCATTTCACGTTGCCAAAGATTCGAATTTAAAAAAATTAGCGATAATGATTTAAAGAAATTAATTGTAAGAGTTTTAACTTCTGAAAACATTAAAGCAGATTTAGAAACTGTAAATTTAATCGTTGAATTAGCAAACGGAGGAGCTAGAGATTCTCTTTCAATGCTCGATCAATTAATAGCTTATTCAGGAAATGAAATTCATTTAGATGATGTAAGAAGAGTTTTTGGTCTAACTAGTATGGATGAAAAACTTAATCTTTTAAAAATCATTTCAGAAAATAATACATTACAATTATTAAATATCTGTAGCGAATTCTTTAAAAGAAATGTCGATATATCAAGACTAACCGATGAACTTCTTCTTATCTTAAAAGATGCGCTTATCTATTCTAAGGTTCAATCAAAAAATCTTTTAGTGTTAATTGATGAAGATAAAGCAAAAGCAATTACATCTATATTTAGTGAGGCTCAATTATTCTCAATGATTGATTCATTGTTAAAGTGTCAAAATGAATTTAAAACTTCATCAAACCCATCATTCATTTTCCAAATTTATTTATTAAAAATGATCGATGTCACAAATGAACCAGTTTCAAAATCTGATATTCAAGTATGCAATACCAACGATAACAAAGCGATTAATTCAAATGTCATACATGAAAAAGTTCAAAAGGCGGAAGTCAAACCAACTGTTGAACCAGAACCAAATTCAATTAAAGATTTGAATAATTTAAAACCTATTTTTGCTAAAGAACCAGAGCAAAAAAAGAAAGAAGAAAAATCACCAATTGCAATTAGTGGTGAATCATATGAGATTGATAAAAATACTCTCATAAAAATAATGGTTCTAGGAAATAAATCCTTTAGAGAAGAGATTATGAAAAGATGGGATTATTTCGATTTATTTAAAAATGATTTAGAACTCGGTCCATTTGCAATGCTATTGAAAGATGGAACACCTTATGTTGTTACGCCAGATATTATGATTATAAGATTTAATTTTGAAAGCGAAGCAACAAGATGTAATGTTAAATCAAACCAAGATAAATTAGAAAAGGTTGTTGAAAAAATCGTTGGTAAAAAACTATTCATTTATGGAATCAATCGAAAAGTTTTAAATGATTTAACTCACGAATTCATAAATTTGAAACAGGTTAATAAATTGCCTAAACCTGAAGAAATAGGCGAAATTAAAATAGAAAGATAGGAGAAAAAATTATGAATATGCAACAAATGGTTCAAGCCATGCAAAAAACTCAAAGAGAATTTAATAAGGAATACGCAAAACTCGAAGCTAAAGAATTCAAGGCTAATGCTAATGGAGTTGTCGAAGTTGTTGTTATGGGTGATTTATCACTTAAAGCTGTCAACATTTTAGATGATTCAATTTTGTCAAAAGAAAATAAAGAAGAATTAAGCGATATGATTTGCCTTGCTTACAAAAAATGCCAAGAAGAAATTCAAAAAGAAAGTGATGCTATTTCAAACAAATTTAAACAAGGTGCTGGGGGAATGATGTTCTAATGAAAGAACTTCATTCTTTAAACAAACTTATTGATGCATTAAAATCATTCCCTTCAATTGGGAGTAAAACAGCCGAGAGAATGGGCTATAGCATTCTCGATATGGATGATGATGAAGTTAACAATTTAATAGAATCTATCAATAGCGCAAAGCATGATATCCATCAATGCCCTATTTGTGGGTTACTAACTGAAGATGATGAATGTTATATATGCAAAGATACAAATAGAGATCACTCAGTTTGCATAGTTTTATCATACCCAAAAGATGTTATTAATTTTGAAAAATTAAATAGCTTTCATGGCGTTTATCATGTATTAAATGGTGTTATTTCATCATTGCATGGAGTTGGTCCTGAAGATTTGCGAATCAACGAATTAATCGAAAGAATTAAAAAAGAAAATATTAAAGAAATTATTATTGCTACGAATCCAACATTAGAAGGTGAAACAACTGCTTTATATCTTGCAAGAATATTAAAAGATTATGATGTAAAAGTAACAAGACTTGCCTATGGTTTGCCAGCAGGAGGACAACTCGATTATGTGGATGAAGTCACAATTGAAAAAGCTTTAGATAATAGAACCAATTTAAAAAAGGAGGATAAATAAATGTTTATTACATTTGAAGGCGTTGAAGGATGTGGAAAATCCTCCGTTTTAGCTAAAGTTTACGATGAACTCAAAAATGAAGGGTTTGATGTCATTCAAACTAGAGAACCAGGCGGTGTAAAAATTGCTGAAGAAATTAGAAAAGTTTTATTAGACAAAGAAAATACAATGATGGACAAAAGAACAGAAGCCCTTCTTTTTGCTGCAAGTAGAAGACAGCACTTAATAGAAAAAGTATGGCCTGCTCTTAAAGAAAATAAAATCGTTCTTTGTGATAGATTTATTGATTCGTCACTAGCTTACCAAGGCGGAGGCGATGGAATTGGCGTAAATGAAGTCTTAAATGTTAATCTTTTTGCCACCGAAAACACCTTCCCTGATTTAACAATTTTATTTGACATTGATCCAAGAGTAGGATTAGCAAGAATTAATAAAAATGCAAATCGCGAAGTAAATCGTTTAGATGTTAAAGAATTGAGTTTTTATGACACAATTCGTAACACATTCTTAGAACTTGCAAAAGAATATACAGATCGATTTGTTGTTATTGATGCAAGTATGGATTTTGATGCTGTTTATCAAATCGTTTTAAAAATTATTAAAGAAAAGATAAGAAAATGAATTACGTTGAATATTTAGAAAAAGAGCAAACAACTGCTTACAAAATTTTCTATAATGCATTTAAAAATAATCAAGTTTTTCATGCATATCTTTTAAGTGGACAAGCAGGCACTCCACTACTTGAAATTTCTAAATTTTTAGCAAAATCATTAATATGTAAAAACAAAAATCCTTTTGCTTGCAATTCATGTTCAGATTGTTTGCGTATTGATAATGAAATATATGGAGATTTAATAATAATTGACGGGAAAAAAGAACCAATCAAAAAAGAGTCAATACATAGAATTGAAGAAGAATTTTCAAAAACTTCATTAGAAAAGTCTGGAATTAAAATCTATATAATTAATTTAATTGAAAATATGACATCTGATTCTGTAAGCGTTCTTTTAAAATTTTTAGAAGAACCTACAGAAAACACATATGCTTTTTTAACTACCGAGAATGAATTTAGAGTGCTGCCAACAATTCTTTCAAGAACTCAAATAGTTCATTTTAATTCAATAGATAAAAAAATATTGATTGAAGAAAGTCTTAAAAACGGAGTAAGCGATATTGATGCCGAACTTCTTTCAAACTTCTATAATGATTCTTCTTCAATTAAAAGTGAATCAGAAAATGAAGATTATAAAGAAATTAAAAAACTTACTTTAGATATATTTTCTAATATAAAAAATAAAGAAGAATTAAGATTTTATTTTGAAAACAATATTGTTAAAAATAAAATTATTAAACAAAACATAAGGTTTTTCTTTAATGAATTAAACTATAATATCAATATTGATTTGTTATTAATTAATGTTTTGGATACTATATTTTAGAAGATAGAGGAATTTATTTTATGGAATTAATATATATTACAGTCGCGTTTATGAATACTAGAAAAAGCTATTTCTTTTCTACTACTGATCCAACAATTGTTCCTGGTGATAAAGTTTTAGTTGAAACTGTTGTTGGCAAAGAAATAGGAACTGTTTTAGCAACTAATATAACTGTTAATAATCACGAATTTACAAAAGAAATCAAACCAATTATTGCTAAAGCTACTGCTCAAGACTTGAAAATTGCTGAAGCAAATGCAAAATTAGCTTTAAAAGCTAATGTAATTTTTGAGACTTCAGTTAAAAATTTAGGCTTTGATATGCGCTTAATATCTAGCGAATATACTTTTGATTGTTCAAAAATTTTATTTGTGTATGCAAGTGATGAAAGAATTGATTTTAGAGAATTATTAAAAATATTGGCTGCTGAATTACATTGTAGAATAGAATTAAGGCAAATAAATTCTCGCGAGAGAGCACAACAAATAGGTGGAATTGGTGTTTGTGGATTGCAATTATGTTGCACTACATTCTTTAGAACATTTGATGGAATCTCATTAAATCGTGCTAAAAATCAAATGCTGGCCATTAATATTCCTAAGTTGAGCGGTCAATGCGGAAAACTTATGTGCTGCTTAAAATATGAAGATGATTTATATACCGAAGCAAAACAAAAATTCCCTAAATTAGGTTCAAAAGTTAAATATGAAGGTCAAGAATATAAACTTACTAGTTTTAATATTCTTACAAAAATTTGTAAAATAGAAAATGAAGATTCAATTGAATTTGTTCATTTAAAAGAAATTAAAGAGATATAAAATGTCGGGAAAATTATATTTAGTTCCTTCGCCAATTGGCAATATTGATGATGTTTCTCCTCGACAAAGAAATGTTCTTTCTAGTGTCGATTTTATTGCCTGTGAAGACACAAGAAATACTATGAAATTGCTCAATATTTTAAATATTAAGAAAAAATGTATTTCATGTCACGAACACAACGAATCAGTTTCTAGCAAAAATATTGTTGATCATATTATAGAAGGCGAAAATGTAGCTTATTTAAGTGACGCTGGTTATCCATGCATTAGTGATCCTGGCTATATTCTTGCTAAAAAATGTATTGAAAACGGGATTAATGTAGTCCCTATTTCTGGGGCGAGTGCTTTTTTAAATGGCTTAGTTGGGAGCGGACTAGAAACAGACCATTTTCTTTTTTATGGTTTTTTGAGTAGCAAACACTCAGATAGAATTGAAGAAATTACAAAAATTAAAACACTTCCATATACAATAATTTTATATGAGGCACCTCATAGAATTAAAGAATGCATAAGTGATTTATATAGTATCATGGGTGAAAGAAATATCTGTATATGCAGAGAATTAACAAAAGTTCATGAAGAATTTATTAGAACTTCTTTAAAATCTTTCTTAGATAAGCCAATTGAATTCAAAGGCGAAATGGTAGTTGTTTTAGAAAAGACACAAGAGAAAAAAGAAACAATTAATAATGAAGATATCATTAACAAAGTTGATGAATTAATTAAAAATGGGTTAACTAAAAAAGACGCTATTACTAGCATCTCATTGTTATTAAACATCCCTAAAAATACAGTTAAAAAACTAGTTATGTAATTAATTCTCTTGCTCTTCTTGAACAAGTCCAACCGAATCACTAACTGGCAATGCAAAAGCAATGCCTTGACCTTTTGTGTTTAAACCGCACTCTTTTCCTATTGCAGTTAAAATCTTTTCTTTGTCAATATCTTTAACCAAGATTAAAACCATTTCTTTATCTGGTTTAATTACAACCCCATAAAACTTTTCAATTTCATCATTGCCTGTTCCACGAGCGCCAATAACAGTGCCACCTCTAGCACCATTTTCTCTTGCTGCACCCATTACAAGATCACTGTATCCTTTATCAACTATACAACAAATTAATACGTGTTTTTCCATAATTATTGTCTCCTATTTTGTCTTGTGTTGCTTAAAAATTTATAAGCAAATACACTAATCATCGAATCAACTGGAACAGCAAATGCAATTCCTTTTGCGGCTCTTGAAACTTTAAATCTTTCTTTGCATACATCTAAATATTTATCAATTTCATCGGCTCTAACTAAACAAAGAACAACATCTTTTTTATCTTCACCAATACCAAGAATGTGCTTTAAATCATCGGTTGCTGTTCCTTTTCCATAACTTAAGAATGCACAACTAGCACCAAGTTCTTTAAATTCGTTAACATAGTAATTTCCTTGATATTGATTCACAATTACAAATAAACATTTTAGAGGTTTTACAACGAACTCTTGATCGTAAGCTTTAGATGAGTTCACGGATGATTTTTCTTTCTTGGTTGCTATCTTTTCTTTAATAACCTTATTTTTCATTCTCTACCTCCATATCAAAATGTATAACTTGTAAATCGTCAGGGGCAAGAATTTTCTTCCTTGCTTTCTTGTAAATCATATTAGTTCTTATAACAGCATATAATCCCATAAATTCAACCATAACAACAGGCATAACAGCAATCATTCCAATTACGCCAAAACCACTACTATCATTTTCAATTTGGCTTGCAACCCCCAAAACAAAAGGTAAAACAAATGATGAAGCCATAAGTCCACTAGCAACTTGACCAGCATCGAATGCAATTGCAGTAAATATATCAGGAATAATCCATGATAATAAGAAAATAAATAAATATAATGGGATAACTAAATAAAGCAAATTAATTGAATAAATTACTCTAACAATAGAAAGCACAATTGCACTAGAAACACCAATAGCTAATGCAATAAGCATTTTCTTTTTGGAAATGACACCATTTGAAATTTCCTCAACTTGTGTTGAAAGAATTTGAACACCAGGTTCAGCCATAACAATTGCTAAACCAAATAAAATAGCTAACACAAATAAGATTGGAACATCGTTTGAATTCTTTCCTAAACCAACGCCAATGTTGTTGCTAACCGAAATAAATCCATAATTTGCGGCAGTTAAGAAAATAACAAGACCAACATAAGCAAATGCATATCCTACAAGAATTTTTAATAATTCGTTCTTAGGAAGTTTAATTGCAATAGCTTGATAAACCATGAAAAATACAATGATTGGGAAGAAAGCAATACTAACTGATGTTAATGAACTAACAAGGGCATTAACAAGGGCATTCACTGAAATATCGCTTGAAAAAGTTGGTGCTTGAATATTTGGTTTTAATAAAAGACCCAAAATCATAACACTGACAACTGGCCCCATAGAACACATTGCAGTAATACCAAATGAATCACTAGATGAATCTTTTCCACCATGAACACCAGCAATACCAACACCAAACGCAATGAAAAATGGAACAGTAATTGGACCAGTAACAACGGCCCCGCTATCAAAGGAAAGATCTATAATAGCACCATCTTTATCGCCAAATAGTGCTGCAATTCCAAAAACAATAAGATAGAAGAACATATACCACATCTTTAATGGTTTTTGGAAAACAATTCTTACAAACCCAAGAATAAAGAAAATTCCACAGCCAATACCAACGCATAATTTAAAAACAAATGGGTTTATCGAATTTTCTGGGATATAAGTCGCCAAAACACTTACATCTGGTTCAGCAATTGCAATTAATGTTCCTAAAAGAAGCATTAAAACAAAAACCAAGATGATATTTTTTTGTTTGGCAAAACTTGCACCTAAGTATTTCCCTGTCTCGCCAAGGGCACTATCTGCTCCTAAGCTAAACAAACCCATTCCAAACATTAAAGCAAGCGAAGATAAAACAAAAACAACATAAATATCTGTTGTTAAAAATGAATCATCAAAATGATGAGTAAATAATTGAACAAAATATAAAATGCTAACTATAAGGACTATAGGAGCAACAGCAATAAATGCATCTAGAAATTTTTTAAGTAAAGATTTAATCATCGTGTTCCCTCCATTAATTTTAAAAATTCTTTTGGTGTTGGGGCATCGAACTTATAAATTTTTCCAGTTATCGGATGTTTAAATGATAGTTCGTATGCATGCAAACATAACCGATTGATCGGGTTTTCTGGTTCTCCATATTTATCATCACCTAAAACATAGTGTCCAAGACTTCCAAGTGTTACACGAATTTGATTCTTTCTTCCGGTTGAAATATTGACATCAAGCAAACTATATTTTTTGTTTTCTTTTAAAACTTTATAACTTGTAACAGCTCTATATGACCCTTGTCCACCATGAGGAACAACATACATCATATCTAATTTATTTTTTCTTAAATAATTAACAATTGTTTTTTCTTTTTCTTCCATTTGCCCTTCAACAATTGCAAAATATCCTCTTTTAATTACTAGATTATTCCAATCATCCATTAATAAATCACGAATTTTTTCATTCTTACAAAACATTAAAACTCCACTAGTTTCTTTATCGATTCTATGGACTAAATAAATTCTATTATGTTTATCAAATGATTGCATATAATCCATAACCATACGAACAGCTGTGCTATTCTTTTCTGTATCGCTTGGATTTGTCAATAATCCATAAGGTTTGTTAATCACTAAAAACTCATCATCTTCATAAATAATAGGAATATTTTTTCTTGATTTTGTTCTAATTGGATTTTTTGAAATAATCAAAACATCTCCTTTTGATAGTTCAAAATCAAATTGCGAAACAGGAGCACCTTCAATTGAAACTACATGATGTGATAATAAAGCTTTAGCATTTGTTCTTGAAAAACCAAGATCATTAATTAAATAATCAAGTAATGTTGAGTTTCTTTTAACAATGTATTCTTTATAATCAATTCTTCTAACTTTAGTTGGTTTTTCTTCTTGCTTATTTGTATTTCTTAAATTCTTTTTATTTTCTTTTTTTGCATGTTTAAAAGACTTGTGTTGAATTCTGTTTTCTTCCTTGACTCTTTTTCTAATGTTTTCCTTGTAATTCTTATTCATCTTTTATTGCTGCTTTTATAAATCCCAAAAACAATGGGTTTGGTTCAAGAGGTCTTGAAGTAAACTCGGGATGGAATTGCGAAGCAACAAAGAATGGATGATCCTTTAATTCAATGATTTCACATAATCCAGTTTGAGGATTTATACCACTAAATATTACACCATTATCTTTAAAATTTTCTATATAAAAATTGTTGAATTCGTATCTATGTCTATGTCTTTCTCTAATTTTAGTAGAATTATATAATTTTGCAGCTAATGAGCCTTCTAAAAGGTCGCAATCATATTCGCCAAGTCTCATTGTTCCACCAAGATTAATTCCTTTATATTGGTTTGGCAAATAATCTATAATTTTATAATTTGTTTTAGGATCAAATTCAGTTGAATTTGCATCTTCAAAATGTAAAACATCTCTTGCTATTTCAATTAAAGAAATTTGCATACCAAGACAAATTCCTAAATATGGGATTTTATTTTCTCTAGCATATTTTGCACTTATAATCATACCTTCAATTCCATTGTTTCCAAAGCCGCCAGGAACAATAATTCCGTGTGCATCTTTTAATAACTCATGAACATTTTCAGGAGTGATTTTTTTACTATCTACCCAAATAATATTAATATTTTTATTACATGCATAACCTGCATGTCTTAAAGCTTCAACAACTGAAATATAAGCATCATGAAGTTGGGTATATTTTCCAACAAGGGCTATATTTATAGACTCGGAAATATGTTGAACCTTATGAACAAACTTTCTCCAATCATCCATATCAGCAACTGGTGCACAATCAAGTTTTAAATGATCAACGATTAAATCATCTAAATGTTGTTTTTCTAAATTCAAAGGTACTTCATAAATATATTTACAATCCTTAACATTAATAACTGCATTATCATTTACATTACAAAATAAAGCGACTTTTTGAATTGTTTCTTTATCTAAATTTTCAGTTGTTCTTAATAAAATAGCATCTGGATTAATTCCAAGACCTGTAAGTTCTTTTACACTATGTTGAGTTGGTTTTGTTTTTGGCTCCATTGAAGTATATAAATATGGAACTAATGTATTATGCATATAAAAAGTATTTTCATAACCAAGTTCACGTCTCATTTGTCTAATTGCTTCAAGGAATGGAAGCGACTCAATGTCGCCTACAGTCCCACCAATTTCACATATGCACACATCAGTGTCAGGTTTGGCATCAAAAGCTTTTATAATCCTATCTTTAATTTCATTTGTGATATGAGGGATTATTTGTATGGTTTTTCCAAGATATTGACCTTTTCTTTCTTTTTCAATAACTGCACTATAAATCTTTCCACTAGTAACACTAGACTCTTTAGTTAAGGAACTATTAATCATTCTTTCGTAATGCCCTAAATCCAAATCAGTTTCTGCCCCATCTTTAGTTACAAAAACTTCACCATGTTGTAATGGTGACATTGTTCCTGGATCAACATTTAGATAAGGATCCAACTTAATTGAAAATATATTCAATCCTCTTCTTTTTAAAAGACGTCCAATACTAGCAGCACTCACACCTTTTCCAAGACCACTAACAACGCCTCCCGTAACAAATATAAACTTTCTTTTCTTTTCTTGATTTTGTTCCATAAATAAAACCCAACAATTCCCTTCTTATTATTTCTTATTTCTTTTTGGGGTGCCCTTATAATCATATAATAAAAACGCGATTTTATGAACTTGAAAATCACGTTTTAAATTAATTTTTTATTAAAGTTTATTTGTTAATAAATGCAAGTGTAGCAGCACCAATAATTCCTGCATCGTTTTTAAGTTCTGCAATTAACACTTCAACCCTTGGGGTTTCGTGATATCCATACCATCTATCCTCTAAATATTTTTGGACTTTATCCTTAAGATAATCTTTTTGATTACTTACTCCACCAC
Source organism: Gemmiger formicilis (assembly GCA_963626345.1). Taxonomy (GTDB): domain Bacteria; phylum Bacillota_I; class Bacilli_A; order RFN20; family CAG-826; genus Onthovivens. The sequence continues at coordinate 44,426 of CAVFXI010000015.1, forward strand.
CTAATACAATGGCTTGTGGCCTAAAAATATTGCAAATATTGAGTAAACCTTCACCTAAATATTTAATATATAAATCAACTACTTTATTAGCGGCTTTGTCGCCTTTTTTTGCACATTCAAAACTTGTAAGACCATTGACATTTTCAATCTTGTTATCACAATATTCCCACATTAACGAATCTTTGTTTTTTTGCATTATTTCCTTAGTGTAACGAAGTAAGGCGCTTGCGCTAGCATAAGCTTCAAAGCATCCATGTCTCCCGCATCCACATTCTTCACCATCAACAACAATAACTGAGTGTCCAATTTCTGCACCTTTTCCTTCATACCCTTCAAAAAGTTTGTTATCAATGACAATTCCACCACCAATACCAGTTCCTAAAGTTACCATGACAACATCATTATAACCACGAGCGACTCCCCATCTTTGTTCGGCTAATGCTGCAACATTTGCATCGTTACTAACAAAAATTGGAAGATTAAGATCTTTTAGATATTCTTTTAAAGGCACGTTGTACAAATTCAAATTACATGCGTAATCAATGGTTCCAAGTCTATTATTTACAACGCCTGGAACACCAAAACCTATACCACCTATTACATAATTATTTTTATTTGCAAAATCTAAAAGATCAGTCAGTAATCCTTTAATATCTTTTAAAAATGGCTCAGCACCATTTTTTGAATTTGTTTTTACACTATTTTTTTGAATAATTTTTCCATTTAAATCGACAATTCCTGCCTTTATTGACATTCCGCCAATATCAACACCAATATATGCTTGTTCCATATCACACCTCTCTTAATATTATATTTTTAATCGCTTATTTTTTAAAGTTTCATATGTGATTTTTTAAGTATCATATATGCACTTTCATAAAAAACACTATCGGTAATTGCGTGAATTATGTTTTTTGTCTTCTTCAAGATTCTTTCTGATTTTTGCTATTGAATAATAACCAATTATATAAAAACTAGCGCAAATCAATACTATAAAGAAATTCGCCCAGTTAAACCAATTTAAAGAACTTAAATTGCCGCCTTTTGTAACTCCATAAATTAATAACCCAAATATAAAAATATTAGCAGCAGCTATAATGCCAAGTAAAATTGAGAAAACCATTGCGAAAATATTAATAAATTCGCCTTCTTTTTTAATATACAAAATTGCTGCAGAACAACACAACACTTCGATAATCGCAGTAACAATAGTAAAAACCCCTCCGAACATTTCTGCTTGCTCTAGTTTTCCACTCGAAAACAAAACTGATTGATAAATTATTCCAACAACACCCCAAACCATAAAAACAAAAGAGCTAGTAAGCAAAAATATCTTAGCTAATTTTTCATTTCTCATTTTCTATCTTCCTTTCCTCAATAACTTTTAATATTTTATCGTATTCTTTTTCGTCTAATTTAAAAAATTTATAATAAACAAATAAAATTATCCACATAAGAATCATTGGAATTAAATAAACCAAAATTTTATAAACCATCAATTTTGGATCAAAATCTGAAGATGTAATTGTTTGAGTAATTAATTTATTAACATTTCCAACAACATCATACGTGCTATCTAAAACACCTTTTGCCTCTTCATTTCCTATAGCTTTATTTAAATTAAGTAATCCACTTGCAAATAAAAATAAATAAAATAATAAAGTTTGAATACCACCACTAAATTTACCAAAGACCGATCTAATGCCGTTATAATCTTTATCTCTTCTTTCGCCACAAATATATTCGTTATATTCAATTGATAAATTATTAATCATTAAAATTATTGAATTCACTTGCCCTTGGAATAATAAAAGAATAAATATCCCTATAAATAATAAATAAACATTTGCTCTCATGCTTAAAAAGAAATAAATGAGTAAATACATAATTGTGAGACCAATTATAGAAACAGTTAGAATTTGTTTTCTAGTAAATTTCTTATTTATTAATGGATATAAAAGTTGTGATAATGTGCTTGAAAAACCATATATGATTGTAAAAATAAAATATACTCCAGTAAATCCACCACTACTCAATAAACTTCCATAAATACTTTCATTACCATACCCATATGTAAAATAAAAAAGATTAACACTTGTGCCCATCAAAATAAATTGAGCTGCAAAAAAACACATCAAAATAAATAATGCAGGTCTAGCATATTTATTATTCTTAATTATCTTAAAACAATCTGTGTAGTGACTTTCATAATTAATATTTATTGGTTTTTCTTTCATTACAATAATTAATAAGAGACTTGATAAAACAAATAAAATAGCAATTATAAAAGCAATTAACCTTATCGCAAATGAAGCATGACCACCACTTATTGCAGGAGTAATGCTAATAAGTACATATGCGCCTATTGCAACACAACCACTACTAATAGCTGCAAATTTTGCCCTTGTTTTTTCAATGCTTGTCATAGTTGAGAAAAATCCCCAATAACCCATATCATTCCATGAGAAAAATATCTCAAATAAAGCATATTCGATTAAAAAAGTAATAACAAAAGCCCATCCTTCTAAATTATTTACAAACATTAATAAAAAGAAAACCATGCTAAATAAACTGCCATAAAATATCCATGGCCTAAAATTACCAGGTATTAGTTTTGGCTTTAAAATGTTTGATAAATGAGCCATCAAAGGAACAGCAAAAAATAAAACAATTGTTTTTATAAAAATCAAACCAAACGTTATAACCGAGAAATATATTCCATAATTTCGATCTAACGGCAAATTGGTGCCATATTGAACAAAAAGTAATAAAAATAAAGATATAAATTGAAAAATAGTATCTTTAAAAGCGCCTACAGCACAAAAAGTAACCCAAGTTGATTTTGGGGCGGTTTCTCCATTGAAAGTTCGGTTTTTTATATTAATTAACACATAATAATTATATAAAAATAGGCTTTAAATTACACTTATATTAATGCGCTAACCAAAAATTTAATTGCCAAAGCAATAAAAATAATCCCAGAAATATATGGGGCATATTTTGAAACTTTATCCCCAACTTTTCTCCCTAAAATAATCATTGTTAATGTTAAACCAAATGTAATGATAGCAATTATTCCAAATGTAAAAAATGAATAGGCATTGTTATTATAAGAAATAAAAGTAAATCCAACCGTAAAAGCATCAATTGAAGTTGCAACACTTTGGACTAATATTTCAGTAATCTTAAGTTTTCTTGTTTCTTCTTCAACTTCTTTGCCTTCCTCTTTATTTTTCTTTATTTTTCGTTGTTCAATAATAGCTTCAATTATTGCTTTAAGTCCCAAAATTAAAAGAATCGCAAATGAAATATATGGGATTAATTTAGTTATATACCCTTCAACTAAAGTTCCTAGCAAATACCCAAGTAAAGGCATTAATCCTTGCATGAAACCAAACAAAATAGCAATGAAAAACATCTTCCATTTCTTCATTCCTGTTTCAAGTATTCCGTCACTAATGCCAACACACATACAATCGACAGCCATTGCTATCCCCAAAAAGACACTATAAATATAATTCATAAATCCTATTCATTCACACACTAATTTTAACCTTATTATTATATTAAATTGTACTCTGTATATATACACTTTATTGAATTAAAATTATAAAATTATTAAAGTTTAATTGAGTGAGGTGCTTACAATGAATAATTACGAAAATATTAAAAAAGAAGATTTAGAAGTATTTAATGCTTTAGAAGAAGAAAAAAATAGACAAAAAAATAATATTGAACTTATTGCCAGTGAAAACTTTGTTTCAAATGCGGTTTTAGAGGCTTGCGGATCAATAATGACGAATAAATATGCGGAAGGATATCCCGGAAAAAGATATTATGGAGGCTGTGAATTTGTTGATGAAGTAGAAAAATTAGCACAAGAAAGACTTTGTAAATTATTCAATTGTAAATATGCAAATGTTCAACCACATAGCGGTTCTCAAGCAAATATGGCAGTTTATAGATCATTGCTTAATAAAGGTGATAAAGTTTTAGGTATGAGTTTAGATGCTGGAGGGCACTTAACTCACGGTTATAAATTATCTTTTTCAGGTCAAGATTACGAAACAATTGCTTATGGTCTTGACCCAGAAACTGAAATGCTTAACTATGATGATATTGAAAAAATAGCCATAAAAGAAAAGCCACGTATGATAATTGCAGGAGCTAGTGCATATCCTAGACAAATTGACTTTAAAAGATTTAAAGAAATTGCTGATAAAGTTGGCGCATACTTATTTGTAGATATGGCTCATATTGCTGGTTTGGTTGCTGCAGGTTTACATCAAAATCCATGTCTATATGCTGATGTTGTAACCTCCACTACACATAAAACACTTAGAGGCCCAAGAGGTGGAATCATTCTCACAAATAATGAAGAAATTTTCAAAAAAATAAATAAGACAGTTTTCCCAGGAACACAAGGCGGTCCTTTAATGCACATTATCGCCGCTAAAGCAGTAGCTTTTAAAGAAGATTTAACCGATGACTTTAAAGAATATCAAAAGCATGTTATTGAAAATGCAAAAGCAATGTCTGATGAACTAAAAAAATTGGGTTATCATATCGTGAGTAATGGCACTGATAATCATTTACTATTGGTTGATGTTTATAAAACTAGTGGCATCACTGGAAAAGAAGCTGAAACAAAATTACATAATGTAAACATAACTTGTAATAAAAATTCTATTCCAAACGATACTTTACCACCAATGATTTCTAGTGGTATTAGACTCGGAAGTCCAGCCATGACTTCTCGTGGTTTTACTAAAGAAGATTTTATTAAAGTTGCTCAATTAATCGATGCTTGTTTAACAAATAAAATGTCAGAAGAAGATATTAAAAAAGAGGTTTTTGCATTATGTAATGCTCACCCTCTTTGGTATTAATTATTTTTGATTCCTTCAAATTTTGAATAGATTGAATCTAGCTCACATTTAGTTAAAATATTTGCTAATGATCCTTTTTTAGTAGTTGAATATGCTCCGCAAATATTTGCTTTTTTAAGTGCATTTCTAATAATTAATTCATTATTAAAGAACTTATCATATCCAATTTGGTCTATCTCATTTAATATACATCCATAAAAAGCATCGCCAGCTCCTGTAGTATCAACTGCATCGACTTTAATCGATGGTTCTTTATAAAATGTATTATTACAATATAGAAAAGAACCTTCAGCGCCTAATGTAACGAATACTTTTTGGTTTGGATTTACTAGACTTTTCAGACCTCTATAAATATCCTTTGTTCCACTAAAAATCTCAATTTCTTCACTAGACATCTTAATAATATCAGCCTTGCTTAAGATTTTTGAGTATGTAGAAATAGCTTCCGCAGTCGTTTCAAATAATTCAGATCTAAAATTAACATCAATACTAATAACCTTTTTCGCTCTTTTTGCCTTCCTAATAAGTTTATAGGTGTATTTTAACCCGGCAGTTTCAGAGAATAATAAAGAGCCAATATGAACAATATTTGCATCATAAATTAAGTTAATTGTCTTAAAAGGAATGTTATAATCTGCGCCATTTTTTCTAGCAAATGTGAAAGTCCTTTCGCCATTTCTTGAATTAGTAACAAAAGACATTGATGTATTTCTTTTTTTATCAATGGAAATATATTTAGTTGGTAATTTTGATTCATTAACAAAATCTATTATTTGCTTTCCAAGTATATCGTCACCTACATTTCCAACAAAAACAACATTTCCTCCAAGTTTATTTACTATGTAGGAAACATTTAAAGGAGCCCCACCAACACAAAATTTATATTCACCAGGTTCAACTTCAATTAAATCAGCAATTACTTCTCCACATGAAAAAATCATAATAAATACCCATTATTTTTTATTTTTATATTTCTTGCTCAACAATACAAAAGTTATTGTAATAACAATTGCTCCTCCAAGAAAAACAACTAACACCCATAACCATAATGGTTTTGGATTAATATTTTCAGCTAATAAACTTAAAAAATTCATATCAATACCTTTTCCAAATCATTTATTTTTCTGTTTTTTCTCAGAAGCCCTTTTCACATAATCACCGAGATATGGAAATATAACAATCAATAAACTAAATAAAAAGGCAATCCAGAAAACAAATACTGGTTCATAAGATTTAAAGAAAAAATAAAAAGAAGCTGAAAGAGACCAAAAGAATAACAAAAGCAAAGTTCTGCTATATTTAAGTCTTCCAGTAATCAAATTTATTATAAAAATAGTTAATGGAATAAACGGAATTATAAATAATAATCCTGCATATTTTTCAACAGAATCGTAAATTGAACGGACGCTTAATAAGGAAACTTCTAAAATGATAATTATCGTAATAAAAATAATTAAAATAAAAATTATTTTGATCCAAATTTCTCTTTTTTTGATTGCTGCATCTAATATCTTTTCATCCACATCTTTAAAATCATGTTCTTCAAATAAATATTCAATTGGAACACCAAAAAAATCTGCAATTTCTTTTAACATTTCCGCATCAGGAAGAGAATCCCCTCTTTCCCATTTAGAAATAGCTTTATTACTATAATGCAATTTATCTGCCAACTCGCTTTGAGTTAGCTTTTTACCTTTTCTTAAATAGGTAATATTTTTTGCAATAATTTCCTTTGTGCTCATACATAAATATTAATTCAAAACAAATAAAAAAGCGACCATCAATTTAATGTGGTCGCCTTTTGAAAAAGAGAAAAAATTTTCTTATTTAGATTCTGGTTTATCTTCAATATCACCAACAACTTGTGAATCAACAAAATTGTTGAATTTTTTTGCATGGTGAACAACATATAAAGCAAAACAAAGTTGAACAACCCCAGCCATTATTAAAATAATGCCAACCAAAACAAATAATACTGAAACAACATTATTTCCAGCTCCACTATAATAAACACCAAGAACAGTTGAACCTAATGCTGAACCAATAATACCGAACACCAATTGCAAAACTTGGATTGTTGAACACCCTAAGACTATAAATCCCTTTAATGCTCTTACAATCAAAATTATGCCAAACCCAATTAAACTAACACCAATAATCAATGGCAAAAGTTCAACTAAAAGCAATGGGTCAACAAATAATAAAATTGATAAAACAACCAAAATTAAACCGCTTAAAAAATCGCCACTCAATAAAGGTGCACTAAATGTAATAGATGCGACAACAAGTAAGATGCCGTTCATCATAAAATAAACACCGACCATGTAGCCAATAAATGCATATAAATTAGCGTTGTTATTAAAACAAATAATTAATATACCAAGAATAATTAATAATGCTGCTTCAATATATACGGTCCATTTCCATCTCCCAAAAATTTCTTTCATTTTCATAACCTCCAACTCTTATTATAAGATAATATTTTTTTAATTAAATCTATAAAGAGTAGATTTTTTTGATTTTTTTATTTATATAAATAACTCACTCTAATGATTCAACAGCTTTTAAGATTTTAAAATCAGTAATTTTCTTCTTTAATTTCTCAAGTGTTTTGTCTTGAATCTTTCTACATTCATCAATTATATCGTTTGCAGATGATTGAATTGTTTGAGCTTTCTTTAACATATCTTCAATCGATTTATTAAGCGAAGAAAAAGACTTAACCAAAATTTCTTCTTTAAAATCTTCAAACATTTTTATAGCTTCTTCTTTATTTATTAAATCTTTTCTCTCGGTGGTAATATAGCTTGCATATTTCACAGAAAGCGATGCAAGCAAACTTAAAAAAGTCATAAAATATTCAGGTCTAACAACATACATTTTGTCGTATTCGCTTACTCTAAAAACTGGCGCATCATTAACAGCCCTGTCTCTTTCAAGATTACTTACCAAAATAGCATAATCGCATTTCTTTTTTCTTCGATCAGTATCAAGTTTCTTATAGTGTTCACTATTTTTATTTTTTGAAGTACTATTTGGATTCTTATCTTTCATATCTAAAAGAACAGATGTTAAAAGGGTATTCTCTTTTTTAGAAGAATCTGCATAAACTTTAAAAATAAAATCGCCTTTGGTTTTCTTTGAATCAAGTTCATCTTCAACCGCAATATTGTCTTTAATCCATTCGCAATTTTCAAATCCATATATTGCATGCTCTTGATATTGGTTGTCACACCATTGCTCTAAGTTTTCGCCAAGATCTTTAATTCCAACCATTGATTTTGCAAAAGTTAATGAATTGTTTTGGGCTTCAAGTTCTTTAATTTTTGCATTCATTTCTTTTTCTTTATTTTGAACTGCTTCACTTACTTTAATATCGACTTTACTTAGTTCCAATTTTAAATTACTTATTTCTTCATCTTTAATTTGTTTAACTTTATCAATTTCTTTCATCTTTTCGACTTCATACTTTGATTCAATAAGTTTTTTGTCGTTTTCAAGAGTAGAAATTTTATTTTCGTAAGAATTTTTGATTTGTTCTTTTGCAAGCCTTAAATCACTATCTTTTATGCTATTCATTTTTTCAATTTCGGAATTTAATTGATTAATTTTGTCTATTAATTTTTGCTTATCTTCGTTATTTTCGCTTTCACACTCTAATTTGATTTTTTGAATTTCTAAAGTGTGCTTCTCATTTTGCGCTTTTAATTCCTTTTCAAGCATTGAACGAAATTCAATCTCTTTTTCTTTATTTATTAAATTTTGAAGAAAAGAAACATCTACTTTATTTAATGTTGCCAAATCGATAATGTCACCTTTTTTCGCATCTTCTAATAATTCAATTTCAGTAGAATTGTTTACTTTAATTTTATCGTTTATGTTCATAATTGTTCCTTTCTTTCCTTTTCTTTTTTCATTTCTTTTATTCTTTTAAATGCTGCGTATGTTGCACATTCAGGGGAAACACAACAATTATTCTCAATTTCTTCAACAGACATATCTTTTGTTTCTGCTGGCGGAACAAGAAGGTACCCTGCTAATGCATTTGCTTGCCATTCAGGATCTTTATATGCTTGTGGTTTTTCTTCTGATTCCTTTGGATGTCTACCAGTTACTGTCATTAAAAAGAAATGACATAATTCATGTGTTAGTGTAAATCTACAACGTGGATCATCACAACATGCTCCATCAAATTGCGATTCTTTAATAAATAAAGTGTTAGTTAAAAAATCATATTTGGCTAATTCCCCTTCACCAAATATTTTGTTGTTATCATCTAAAATTTGATACTCAAAATCCAAAAAGTTTTCGTTATTTTGCATAGACTCTAAAACATCAACAATAGGAAATTTTAGACTCTTACAATTAAATAAATTCCTTATATTCTCTGCATATACTTTTAGTTGATGAGTATTTGTAGGAGCACAGAAATAATAAGACACTTTATTTTTTCTCCTCCTCTTCTAATAGCTTTTTAAGTTTATCGAGAGTATTTGGATCAATATTTTTAATAGACCTTGCAAACATTAAAGAAACATTTTGTTGCTCTGCATCCATTGTTTCTAAATTCAAAGAGACTTTTTGCTGCGTAATATCAAAAGCATTTTGCAAATCTCTTTTTTGTTCATTGCCCAAATTATAAATATTTGAAATGTCCTCGACCCATTTTGCTGGAATGTTCTTTTTCCCAACTTCTACTGCGCTGAGAAACGAAGTGCTAACATTTAGTTTTTCAGCCATATCTTTCATATTTTCAAAATTATCTAATCTAATATGACGTAAAACTTTTCCAAATTCTGTGTACATATGGGTCCCTCCACTATAATAAAATAAATAAATTTGCTTGTCAACCATAAAGGTTGATAAATTTAACTTAATTTGTTTAAATTCTTTTCTACAAAATAATTATACAAGAATCTTATTCTTTTTCTTTAAAAAGTTTTATTTTTTCAAACTCTTTTTCTTCTAATGGATTGTATTTATATTTTTTAATCATTTTTATAATTCTTTTTGCAACTTTATAGTCATTAAATAATTTTATTAGTTCATCATATATCTTTTGAATTAATTCTTCTAACGATCGCCCTTTTATAAACTCAACTTCAGTATCGCTAACCATTTCAAAAGTAAAACCTTCTAAAACAAAACCATCAATTAATAAAAGCACAATTTTTATATAAAACAAAAATAGATTGGTTAAATTTTTCCTATGACTTCCTTTTTTCGCAGTTTTAATATTCTTAAAAATCTCAAAATCTTCAATAGAATAACCACGAGGCAAACAGTAAATTAAAATAAAACAATTAATTAGCGATTCGCTTTCTTCATTAAACTTATTTCTTAAGATTTTTTCTTTTTCAAAATGGGCATAAAAATTAACTAATGAATCACTAATAAAATAATCTCTGCAGTCTTTATTTATATATGTAGCTTGAAAATAATAAGATATCAAAACTGCATAAAAAGTTATTCTTTCAATTTCATTAAATTTTTCATCTACTGAAATATCATAATTTTTAAACAAATCTAAAATATTCTTCTTTATATTATAAAAAGAAGTAAAACAACTTTCTTGGATGGTTCTAACCTTCCATTTATACTTAACATCGAAAATCATAAAATTCCTCCCTTCACTATTAATAGGGGGGGAATTTAAAAAATTTTTAAAAAATTTTAAAAATTAATTCGTTGCTTTTCTAACTAATACATAAATATCGTTATTTCTATCATAAATTAATTCACGTCCATCTCTCATGAATGTAAGATAATTACGAATACTTTTCAAATAACGATAAAAAGACACATCAGTAATTTGAAGTTTGTCAGTTATTGACTTTTTTTCCATGCGCCCTCTTGTTTCAAGAGTTTCAAGCATGTATAGTAATGCGATACTTTTTCTCATTTTTATCCCCAATCTAAAAACTATTGCTTTAACTTATTTTTACTTAAATTTATTTTTTTGTCTATTTCAATTTCTTATTTTTTTAAAATAATTCGATTAACACTATCTATTTTTGATATTTAAAAAATTTATTTTCAACAAAACAGTAATTTTGTGCACTTTGCAATTCATTTAATTTATAATCTTTTGTATGGAAAAAACGATTTATTTAATGAGACATGGAAGAACAATTTTTAACATTTTAAAGATTGTTCAAGGTTATGGTTCTGATAGCCCATTAACTATTAAAGCACGCAAAAAGGGGAAAGAAATCGCTAAATATATATGCGAGAAAAACATTAAATTCGATAACGTTTATGCAAGCGATACAATGCGTGCAACAAAAACTGCAAAAATAGTTACAAAAAATAAATATAAAGTAATCAAGGTAAGAGACTTAAGAGAATTAAAATTTGGTGATTTAGAAAAAACTCACCAACATTTATCCTTCACAACAATTTTTGATACTCCTGGTTCTTTTGATGCATTTAATGGCGAAACTCCTGAGCAAGGTGCAAAAAGAATTTATGATTGCTTAACTTCTTTAATCGAAAAGGAAGAAAACAATCAAATATTATGCGTTTCTAGTTCTTGTGTAATGATGAGTTTTTTAAAATATTATGCAAACGATAGATATAAAAAAATTAGAGAAATAAATCGTTTCTTAAATTACACAACAATTGTCATAACTTATGAAAATGGAAAATTCAAAGTTAAGGATATAATTGAATTCTAGTTTTCTATAAATCTAATTTTTAGTTTTTTCAATTTATCACTAAAAACTATGTTTTTATAATGTTATAATATCAAAGATTTCTATTGAGGAAATTAATTTAATTAATGAAAGGAGTCTTACTCATGGAATACTCAGCTGAAATAAAACACATGTGTACAGTAAGAAACGGATGTGATGCTGGCGTTAGCCCACTCCCAGAAGAAGGAAAATGGGTTAAAGTTAAAGAGATTAAAGATATCTCTGGATTAAGTCATGGTATTGGTTGGTGCGCTCCACAACAAGGTTGTGCAAAGCTCACTCTTAATGTCAAAGATGGAATTATTGAAGAAGCTTTAGTTGAAACTATTGGATGTTCAGGAATGACTCATAGTGCTGCTATGGCTGTTGAAGTTTTACAAGGAAAAACCTTACTTGAAGCTGTTAATAGCGATCTTGTTTGCGATGCAATTAACGTTGCTATGAGAGAAATCTTCAAACAATTTATGTATGGTAGAACTCAAACTGCTTTCAGTGAAAATGGTTTACCAGTTGGATCATCACTCGATGATTTAGGAAAGAATTTAAGATCACAAGTCGGAACTATGTTTGCTAGTAAAGCAAAAGGTCCACGTTACCTTGAAATGACTGATGGATACGTTTTACACTTAGGTCTTGATAAAAATGATGAAGTTATTGGTTATCAATTTGTTAACTTAGGCAAAATGATGAAAGCCATTAGAGAAGGCGTTGATCCAAAAGAAGCTTATGAAAAAGCTATCGGAACCTATGGACGATATAAAGACGCAGTCAAAACTATCGATCCAAGAAAGGAATAATTATCATGGTTACATTTGAAAATTATGAACGTAGAAAAGATTCTATCGATGCATGTTTAAAAGCTAATGGAATTAAAGATTTAGAAGAATGCAGAGCAATGTGCCTTGAAAAAGGTGTTGATGTCGAAAAAATCGTTAAAGGTGTTCAACCAATTTGTTTTGATAACGCTGTTTGGGCCTATACTTTAGGTTGTGCTATTGCTATCAAACGTAATGTTAAAGAAGCTGAAAAAATTGCTGTTTGTATTGGTGAAGGTTTACAAGCTTTCACAGTTCCAGGAAGTGTCGCAAATATTCGTGAAGTCGGTTTAGGTCATGGAAATCTTGCTAGCATGCTTCTTGATGAAAAAACAACTTGTTTCTGTTTCTTAGCAGGTCACGAATCATTCGCAGCCGCTGAAGGCGCAATTGGTATCGCTTTAAATGCTAACAAAGTTAGAAAGAACCCAATCAATGTTATCTTAAATGGCTTAGGAAAGAATGCTGCATATGTCATTAGCCGTATTAATGGCTTTACATATGTTCGTACAGAACTTGATAGACACACCAATACATTAAAGATTATTGATGAAATTAGATTTAGTGAAGGCGATCGTGGAAATATTCGTTGCTATGGATCTGATGATGCCACAGAAGGCGTTGAAATTATGAAACATGAAAACGTTGGCGTTTCAATTACTGGAAACTCAACCAACCCAACACGTTTCCAACACATCGTTGCTGGTCAATATAAGAACTGGTGCTGGAACCACGGAAAGAAATACTTCAGTGTTGCTAGTGGCGGCGGAACTGGTCGTACATTACACCCAGACAATATGGCTGCTGGTCCATCAAGTTATGGTTTAACAGATAATATGGGTCGTATGCATGCCGATGCTCAATTTGCAGGTAGCTCAAGTGTTCCTGCTCACGTTGAAATGATGGGCTTAATCGGTATGGGAAATAACCCAATGGTCGGTGCTAGTGTTGCTTGCTCAGTCGCTGTTTACGAAGCATTAAAGTAACTCCTTTAAAAAAATAAAAACTTAAGCATCTTGTTAAATTCAAGATGCTTTTATTTTTCAAAAAATATATACGTTTTGGGCTTTTTTAAAATCTTAAAAGTAAAGATGTAAATTATATTTGAGCCAATCACTATTAATTCATGCGTGAACCACAAAAAAACACATACTTTCATATGTGCTAATTTTGAAATTTAATATACGTTTCGGCCTCTTTTTATAATTTTGCGTTATAAAATTCTTTAATTAATGAATACATATATTCAACATCTTTTGAACCCGCAGTTTCATAACTTGAATGCATTGCAAGTTGTGCGCAGCCAATATCACAGGTTCTAATTCCAATTTGTGAATTACTTAAAGTTCCTAAAGTAGATCCGCCTCTTATATCACTTTTGTTATAGAAAATTTGGAAAGGAATTTCTTTACTTTTGCAAAGCGAGATAATTGGTGCTGCAGTTTCTGCATCACTCATATATGCCATATTACTATTAAACTTAATAATTGGCCCTTTATTTAAATAAACTAAATTATTTGAGTCGCTTAATTCAGGATGATTTGGATGAACTGCATGTCCATTATCAATTGATAAATTAAATGATCTTGCCATTGCTGAGAAAAATTCGTTTTCACTAAAATTTAAAGAATTTGATATACGTTTTAGTGTATTTTTTAAGAAATCACCATCTGCACCAGAATAAGTTTTACTGCCAATTTCTTCATTATTAAATGCGGCAAAAACAGAAATATTATCATTGTTACTTTCTAAAAATCCTCTTAAGCTTAAATAAGCACTTTCTAAATTATCAATTCTTGGAGACATAACAAATTCATCATTTGCTCCGCCAACATAACTTTTTGTGAAATTATACGTATTTAATTCATATGTGATAATTTTGCTTTCTTCAATGTTCAAATATGAACTAAGCTCTTTCAAGATTGAATTTTCTTCGCCACCTAGAGAAATAATAGGTTTTAAATCAATATCTTCGTTATATTTAAATCCATCATTAATCTGTCTATTAAAATGAATACAAACGTTAGGGATTATTAATAATGGTTTTTCAATATCAACAAATTTTGTTTCGAATTTTCCATCATTTTCAACAATTACTCTACCAGCAATAGATAAAGGTCTATCAACCCAACTTGATAAGATTAAGCCACCATATTTTTCAATATTTAATTTATGATAACCATTCGTTACAACATCCTTTTCCATTTTTAATTTTAAACATGGAGAATCTAAATGCGACGATGCAATCGTGAAATTATAGTCTTTTATTTCGCAAGGAATTTTAAAAGCAATTACTCCGCTATCATTTCTAATCATGAAATAATTCTTGCCATATTCTAAAGAAAAATTCATTTTTTCATCTAACTCAATAAAACCATTTGCTTTTAAGATTTCTCTAATATTATTTGCTGCATTAAATTCGCTATGTGTATGATTTAAAAAATCTAACAATCCTTCTAAAATGTAATTCATAAATTTTCTTCCTTTTTCAACCTCAATAGTCTACCACAATTCACAAAAAGAATAAAAACAAGAATGGTTAATCTATCAATATTTAATAATGAGCCAATAATCGCAGTTTTTACTGTTCAAATTAAAAATTAAGTTCAAAAAAGGTATTTTTTTACTGATTTTTATAGAAAGAATCGACACAATCCTATATAATCTATAAATAGATTATAGGAGTTACTATGGAAGATAAGGTACGGGTAATTGAGCTCAAAGAGAGTGTTTTTAAAAACAACGACGAAAAAGCTAACGAATTAAGAAAAGAACTCAAAGAAAATGGTGTATTCTTACTTAATTTGATGTCAAGCCCAGGAAGCGGAAAGACAACCACACTAACAAAACTCATCAATCGAATTAAAAACGAATTTAAGATTGGGGTTATGGAAGCAGATATTGATGGAGATATTGATACAAGCGACATAATCAAAAACACCGGGGTAAGTGCTATTCAACTTCATACAGGAGGAATGTGCCACTTAGATGCCGGTATGACAAAACAAGGTTTAGATAGCCTAGAAAGTTTGAAAGATTTTGATTTAATTTTTCTAGAAAATGTCGGCAATCTTGTATGCCCAGCTGAGTTTGATACAGGAGCTTCGAAGAGTGCAGTTATTCTCTCAGTTCCTGAAGGCGACGATAAACCACTCAAATATCCACTTATGTTCGAAAAAGTTGATCTAGTTATAATCAACAAAATAGATGTTAAAGAATATTTCGATTTTGATTTCAAACAATGCGAAGAATGGATAAGAATGAGAAATAAAAATTGCAAGATAATAAAAATATCTGCAAAGACTGAAGAAGGATTAGATGAATTGGCTGAATTTATTAAAAGTGAAGTGAACACTTGGAAAGGAAATGAATAATTATGCCAGAACAAAATAAAAATAAAGAAGTAGTTTCAAAGTATCAAGGAGAGGCAAATCCTGATCAAGAGATTTTAAAACTCGCTAAGAAAATTACTGATGTTGTTGCTCACAAACTTAAAGGCGTTACAAGCAACGACCCAGAATATTGGGGTTTAAGAGAAGTTCTTACTCATGAAGAAGCAGTTGTTTTAAACAAAATGAAGTTAAGAAAACTTTATACAATGGAAGAACTCATTAAAATGAATCCTGACATTGAACCAGCTGAACTCCAAAAAATGTATGATACCATGGCAATTAAAGGTATTATCGAATACGATTATGGAGATAACTATAACGATGATGGACCAATCAAAGATGCTCCAAAAATTAAACGTTATAAACTTTCATTCTTCGTTCCAGGTTCAGCAGAACTTTTCAACTCAACGTATCAACAAATCGATGAAAAGCCACCAGTTGCATCTTTCTTTGAAAGAATGACATTTATTCCACTTGCTGGTGTTACTGAAATGGTACCTCCAGGTGGTGATGGAATTGGTATGCACGTTATTCCTGTTGAAAAAGCAATTGAATTTAATAACGAAGCAATTAAATTAGAAAAAATTTCCTATTGGTTAAAAAAATATAGTGGTCACCTTAGCGCTGGAACCTGTTCTTGCAGACTTTCAAGAGCTAAATTAGGTGATGGTTGTGCTGATGATGGACACGACTGGTGTATTCAAGTTGGCGATATGGCTGACTATTGTGTTGAAACAGGAAGATCACACTACATTACACATGAAGAAGCTTTAAGAATTTTAAAACGTTCAGAAGAAAATGGTTTCGTTCACCAAATCACAAATATTGATGGACCAGACAAAATCTTTGATATTTGTAACTGTGATGTAAAGATTTGTAATGCTTTAAGAACAAGCATGCTCTTCAATACTCCAAACCTTTCAAGAAGCTCATATACTGCAAAAGTTGATCCAGCAAAATGTGTTGCTTGCGGATTATGTGTTGAATATTGTCCAGGTGGTGCTGTTAAACTTGGTCAAAAATTATGTAGAAAAGATGGAACTGCTCAAGTATATCCAAAAGCACCTTTACCAGATAGATTAAAATGGGGTAAATATGCTTGGGATGAAAATTATAGAGATACAGCTAGAATGACTAATACCTATAAAACAGGTAGCGCTCCATGTAAGGCAGCATGTCCAGCTCACGTTCCTGTTCAAGCTTACTTAAAGAAAGCTCACGAAGGAAAATTTGCTGAAGCATTAGAATTAATTAAGACTGCTAATCCATTCCCAGCAGTTTGTGGACGTATTTGTAACAAACGTTGCGAAGAAGAATGTACTCGTGGTGATATTGATAAGGCAGTTTCAATTGATGCAGTTAAGAAATTTATTGCTGATAAAGATATTAATTCAAAGACAAGAGTCATTCCTCAAAAAGTTATGCCAACTTGTAATGATGAAGGATTCAGTGAAAAGATTGCCATTATCGGCGCAGGTCCAGCTGGTTTAAGTGCCGCTTACTTCTTAGCTTTACTTGGATACAAACCAACAGTCTTCGAAAAGAACGCAAGACCTGGTGGTATGATGGTTTATGGAATTCCTACATATAAATTAGAAAAAGACGTTATTGATGCAGAAATTGAAGTCATTAAAGAACTTGGTGTTGAAATTAAATGCAATACTGAAGTTGGTAAAGATGTCACTATTGATGAACTCAAGAAACAAGGATATAAAGCCTTCTATGTTGCAATCGGTTGCCAAGGCGGAAGACTTCCTGGAGTCCCACATGAAGACGCAAATAATGCATTAATCGCTGTTGATTATTTAAGACATTCATTTGAACATCAAGATGAAAAATTTGAAGGCGATGTCGTCGTAGTTGGTGGCGGAAACGTTGCAGTTGATTGTGCAAGAACAGCCCAAAGACTTGGTGCAAAAGCTGTCACTATGGTTTCACTTGAAACTAGAGATATTATGCCAGCAAGCAAAGAAGAAATTGAAGAAACCCTTGAAGAAGGCATCAATATCTTAAATGCTTATGGTCCAAAAGAACTTCAAGTTGATAAAAACAATAATGTTACAGCTGTTGTTTTCAAAAAATGTACAAAATTATATGATGAAAATCATAAATTCAGTCCTGAATATGATGAAAATGATACAGTCACTGTTCCAGCAAGCAAAGTCGTCTTTGCTATCGGTCAAACCGTTGTTTGGGGCGATTTATTAAAAGGAACAAAAGTTGAATTCACACATGGTGTCTACCCAGCAGCTGATAAATTAACATTCCAAACTGCTGACCCAGACATTTATGTTGGTGGCGATGTCTTCACTGGTCCAAAATTTGTAATTGATGCAATTGCTCAAGGACATTTCGTTGCTGAATCATTACATAGACATGTCCATGCTTCAGAAGGTGCACATCCAACTATTGGTTTAGAAAGACATAACTTCACTGCTTTTGACAAGAAAGACATTCAATATCCACAAGGTTATGATAATGCTGGAAGACAAGAAGCAGGAATGGATGAAAAAGTTGATTATAAACATTCATTTAAAGATGCTCACTTAACATTAACCGAAGAACAAGTTAAGATTGAAACTGGAAGATGCTTAAGTTGTGGTGCTTCTGTTGTTGATCCAAACAAGTGTATTGGTTGTGGTATTTGTACAACTAAATGTAAATTCGATGCAATCCACTTATTCAGAGATCATCCAGAAATGAGTACAATGACTATTGCCGAAGATAAAGTCGGTGGTTTGTTAAAATATAGCTTAAAACGTGGCATCAAGATTCTTCTTCATAGCGGAAGCAAAGAAGCTAAAGAGATGAAGAAACGTAGAAAAGAATTCAATAAAAACAAAGAATTCTTAGAAAAGAATCCAAATACTGGCAATTCAAACAATGCATGAGCTAGGAATCGTATTTTACGTCATTGATTCAGTTGAAAAAACTTGCAAAGAAAATAACGTAAAAGAAGTTAAAAGCGTTACATTAGAAGTTGGTGAAGTCTCCACTATTGTCCCATCATACTTTGAAGATTGCTTTAAATGGGCAATTAGGAAGACTGAATACATGAAAAACTGTAAACTCAACTTAATCACTATTAAAGCTTTGACTTATTGCAAACACTGCAAAGAAACATATGACACCGTAACTTATGGTCGCCAATGTCCTCATTGTGGATCTTATGACACTTATCTTGTTACAGGAGATCAATGTAACATTAAAGATATAGAAGTTATATAAAAGCATATTAAATGCACGCATTAAACATCAAGTTTCATGCGTGCATTTTTTTAAAATTTCATATACGTTTCGGCCTTAATTTAAAAAAACTCATTCGTAATAACCACGGATGAGTTTTTCAATTACTTTAATTTAATCTAAAACCTAAACACCTGAATATGATGAGAATCCACCATCAATTGGTAAAACTACACCTGTAATAAAAGATGCAGCATTTTCACTCAATAAAAATAAAACCGAACCTAACAATTCTTCAGGTTCACCAAATCTTCCCATTGGTGTTGCATTAATGATTTTGCCAGTTCTTGCTGTAGGTGTTCCATCATTGTTCCATAATAATGCCTTATTTTGCGCTGTTGAGAAAAATCCAGGAGCAATTGCATTTACTCTAATTCCAACTTTTGAAAAATGAACAGCTAACCATTTTGTAAAATTACTTACAGCTGCTTTAGCACCACTATATGCTGGAATTTTCGTTAATGGAGTAAAAGCATTCATACTTGAAATATTTAAAATTGAACATCCTTTCTTTCCAATCATATCTTTCGAAAATTCTTGAGTTGGAAGCAAAGTTCCTAAAATATTTAAGTTGAATACAAATTCAAAACCGGATGCATCTAAATCAAAAAAAGACTTAGTATCACTATCTAAATCACCATACTCAAAATATTCTTTATCAGTTGTAGCTTTAGGATTATTTCCTCCCGCACCATTTAAAAGAATATCGCATGGTCCTAAATCTTTTAAAACTTCTTCATGACATTTTTTTAAACTATCTTTATCTAAAACATTTGCTTCATATCCAAATGCAATTCCACCATCTTTTCTAATTTCTTCTACAAATTTATCTGCAGATTCTTTATGTAAATCAAGCAAAGCAATTTTTGCTCCAGCACTTGCCAAAGCTTTAGACATCATTGAGCAAAGAACGCCTCCAGCACCAGTAACGACAATAACTTTATCTTTTAAATCATTAACTTCTAATGGTAACTTCATAATTACTTATTCTCCTTTTCAACCGCTTCAAATAATCCACATAAATATGCAGCACCTAAAGCTCTATCATATAAACCATATCCAGGTTTTGCTTCTTCTCCCCAAATATTACGCCCATGGTCTGGTCTAACATATCCATCAAATCCATTGTTAACTAACTCTTTAACAATTTGATAAACATCAACGTTGCCACAAGCTGTTTGATGACCATTTTCATAAAAGTCAGTTTCATTAACAAATTTTAATTGTCTTAAATGTGCAAAATATATACGTTTTGCGTACTTTTTTGCCATTTTTGGTAAATCATTAAACCTTCCTGCACCTAAAGAACCTGTGCAAAAAGTTATACCATTATGAACATTTGGGACTGCCTCAAATAGCCTATCATAATCACTTTCTTTTCCCACGATTCTAGGAAGTCCAAATATATCCCAAGGTGGATCATCTGGATGAATTGCCATATTTATTTTTGCTTCATCACAAGCTGCCATAATAGCTTTCAAAAAATAAACTAAATTATCAAATAACTGCTCATGAGTCATACCTTCATATTCTTTAAGCAAACCATTTAATTCTTCGCTTGAATAACTTTCGTCCCAACCAGGCAATCTTAAATTATGTTTATCAAGTTTGCTAAAATCAGCCTCGCTATAAGAAAGTGAATTCGATCCATCTTCGTGTTTATAATGTAAATTAGTTCTAAACCAATCAAAAACTGGCATAAAATTATAACAAATACATTTAACTCCGTATTTCCCAAGAAGCAAAATATTCTTTTTATAATTTTCAATATATTTATCTCTTGTTGGCTTTCCAAGTTTAATATCTTCATGAACTGGAACAGATTCTATAACTTCCATTTCTAAACCTGTTTTATCACATAATTCTTTTAAATGTTTAATGCTTTCTTCTGGCCAAACTTCTCCTACAGGAACATCATAAACAGCAGTGACAACGCCACTCATTCCTTGAATTTGTTTAATATAATTTAATGGTATGCAATCATTTTCGCCATACCATCTAAATGTCATTTTCATTTTTTGAGGCTCCTTTCAAAAAAGTCGTGAATGAAATAATCTTCAGTACAACAAGAATAAGTCATACATGCATATATCTTTTTCACAGATGACTTTTTTCTTTAATATTATACTTTTTAAATATTTATTTATTAAATATTTTTGTATAAGTTCCGAGTAAATCTAAACTTGGTTTTCTTGTTCTTTTAAAATTATTTTCTCTATCAACTTCAACTAAACCAAATTGCATAGAAAACCCTTTTTGCCACTCGAAATTATCGCAAAAAGACCAATGCAAATATCCAATAACTTCAGCACCATCTTTCTGTGCTTCTTGAAGCCCGTTTAAAGCTTTTCTAATAAAATCACATCTATCTACATCGTTTGTTGTAGCAATGCCATTTTCAGTAACAAGAATTGGTTTGTGTAATTCTTTATATACCTTTTTAATTAAATGACCCAATGCTTCTGGATAGAATTCATAGCCCATTTGAGTTAGTTTTGCATCTTTTGGATTTGGCATTAATCCATCTTTACCAATCAATGATCGTGTATAATTTTGTAAACCAAAGAAATCATCACCTTCAATAAATGGGATATAGTGTTCTAATTCATCATCCCATTCTTTTGCGGCATTTTCTTCGCCACCTTCAACTATTTGAATATCATGCAAAGATAATGTTATTCCGACTTTAATTTTTGGATACAATTCTTTTATTACTTCACGTGCAGCTACATGAGCTTTGCAAACTAACAAATCTCCTTCAACAGATCTTGCTGAAACAAAAACTTCTGGTTTTGTTGTTCCAAAAACTTTTTGACATTCCATAGCTTTATTTTGCATATTTTGCATTATTTTATCGAAATTCATGCCTATTTGCACAGTGCCTTCTAAACTCTTATTAGCTTTAGCGAGCATAAATTGTTTTTTATATCTTTCTTCAATACGAGAAACTTGAACTCCCATATTTGCTTCATTAATTGTGCAAACATAATTTAAATACTTTCCCAAACTTGAAATAACTTTTTTAACATATCTCTTAAAATAGAAAACCACTTGTGGATTTTCCCACCCACCTTCATCAATTAACCATTTAGGACTTGTAAAATGCATTAATGTTACTACTGGTTCGATTCCGCTATTTATACATTCAAGAATTTCGTTTTTATAATGTTCAATTTCCTTATCATCGAATTCACCTTTTTTAGGCTCAATTCTTGCCCATTCAATTGAAAATCTAAAAGCGTTTAACCCTGCATCTTTCATTAATTTAATATCTTCTTTATAAAGATTATATTGATTAACTGACATGCCTGACTTTTCTAAAAAATCAGTATATGTCATATTTTCAAGTGCCCAATAATCACTATGAATATTATTCCCTTCAACTTGATGGGCAGCCACTGAAGATCCTACTAAAAATTTACTCATGTTTTGTTTCTCCTTTTGTAATTCCTTTTTCATTAAAAGCATCAACTCTAAAATAATATTCTTTACCTTTTATTAACGCTCCGATATTAACTTTGTTTCCAAATATCATATATGAATGATAAAGTTTGTTTTCTTTTGTTCCAAAGAGAATATTGAAACCTGTAACATCGTTTTGTTGTTCAACTTCAATTTCAATATCTATATCAGAAACCCTATGGATTTTAAATTTCGGTGTTTTTGGTAGCTTCATTTTATCATTTATTCCAAACACCCTTAATCCAGAAATAGCAGGTTTTTGTTCATAAGGAACTTCTATAATCTTAAGTCTAATATATCTCGCTTTAATTCCGTTTTCTCTAATAATTAAATCGTGTGTTAAATCAGTATCTACATTTTCCTTATTTTCGATTATGAAATAATTAATCCCATCTTCTGAACCTTCGATGATATATCTAGTTTTTAAATCTCGTTCTTCAATATATCGTGCTTGAGTCGTTCCTCTAATCTTTCCAGGGACTTTTATGTTAATAATTCCATCCCCAAAATTAACTTGAATCGCTCTAACATCCATTGAGCGTCCTAAATCAACTTCAGCCCATTCATTTTTAATTCCATTTGCTTGCCATATTGTTTTAATATTCTCATCCACAATATTTTCTGGAATATTATTTTCAAAATATGAACTTGCTTTAACTTTTTTATGATAGGAAAGCAAATTCCATTTTGGAAGGCTCCAAGGATCTTTTCTTAAATCATCAATATTATATGGATAATCACCGAAATTTTGATTACAAAATAATTCTCCATCTTCATCAATTCCAGCTTTAAATAAACCTATTCTTCTTTCAAAATTATGGATTACAGAAATAGACATTGTTGATACATGCCACAAAGCGTTTTCATTATCTATAACATTTGAACCATGACCAGCTCCGTTAATAAAACCACCAGGCTTATATGAAAATGGATTATTATCTTGAAGTTTAAAATCTTTTAATGGGTTATCACTAACATAAACAGCATCGCAATAGGTATTATATTGAGTGCCTGGTGTTCCGTATTGTAAATAATATTGGCCATTAAATTTATCCATCCAAGCGCCTTCGATATAAGGTGTATCTTTAAACATTCCCTTAATTAAGGGTTTATATTTTTTTGGTATAAGAAATGAAGGAATTTTCGATTTTTTCATAAATGCTTTATATTTTTCTTCAATTTCTTGCTCAGTTGCTGGATAAATTGAGTTATTGAAACCTATTCTTTCAAATCCTTTTTCATATGGATTGCCAAAAATTAATCCAACTTCTTCCCCTTTTTTTATTAACGTTTTATTGTCAAGTTCTACCCCATATATAGGATCCGTATTTGTGCACCCATGGTAAAAATAAACTTTTCCATCATCATCAAAAAACAAATTTGGATCCCAATACCTTGTTTTTTCTTTAATCTCTTCATAAGGACCATTAATTACATCTTTTGTTTTAAACCTATGGCAATCATGTTCTTTGCTAGAGGCACAAAAATATACATACCCATCTTTAACTCTGGCATCAGGTGCATAATCGTATAAAGGTAAATTTATAGGAAGTTTTTTATATTCCCAATTTGTTAAATCTTCAGAAACATAAACCCCTAAAGACATACTAGCGAAAATATAATACGCTCCCTTAAAAAATATAATCGTAGGGTCTGCGCCTTCTCTACAGATAGAAATCCTTTCTTTTCTAGGATCCTTATTAAATTGATATTTATAAGGTATGTTTAAAGGATTACAAAAATATTTACCCATAATTTTCTCCTAAACTATATATTCATATTTCCCTTTTTCAACAATTTCGCCTTCCTTATTAGGCAACTTGACTACTGATTTTGAAGGAACTTCGATATTAAATTTAATTTTATTGTTTTCTAAATATTCATAACTGACTTTTATAAGACCAGCACGAGATTTATAACTTCCACTTACGTTTCCAAGCCTCTTATCAATATAAGGTTCAATTTTTATTTTTGTATATCCTGGCTCAAGAGGTTTAATACCTAAAATATATTGATAATAAAATTCGCCGACTGCCCCAAATGAATAATGGTTGAATGAAACCATATTATCTCCGTTATTTTGTGACTCATTAACAAAACCATCTTCTTTTAATGAATCCCATCTTTCCCAAATTGATGTAGCACCTTTATTAATTTGATACATCCAACCTGGGCATTTTTCACTCAATAATACATCATAAGCCAGTTTAGTTTCGCCTGCTTCTACTAGCATTGGAAGAAGATGTTCAGTTGCGTAAAAACCAGTATCTAAACCATATTTCCTTACGTTTTCTACAAATCTTTTTTGAACCAATTTTCTAAGTTCTTCATCACTATTTTGATTTAATACATGTTTTAAAATTAAAACATAATTTCCTTGATAATCTTTTTTAACCTTGCCAGTTTTGGTATTAATAAACGCTTTTATATATGCTTTTTTAACTTTATTATAGATTTCTTCATAATGTTTATATTCATCCTCTTTATTCATTAATTTCAAAAGGTCTAAGAATATTCTTAAGTCATTAACAAAGAATGAATTTGAAACTGGATGGTTATTCATTGCTTGCCAGGAGATACCCTTTCTTAAAGATAACCAGTCGCCTAAAGAAACAGACTTCCATAAATATTTTTTACCAGCTTTAGCAATTTCTAAATCAATATAATCTTTCATTGCTTCGTATTGATCTTTAAAGAAATCTAAATCACCATATTGTTTATATATAATTTCTGGAATAATACTTACTGCGTTTCCCCAACCTTGCATAGTTATAAATCCAACTGGTTTTGGATTTGGATGAGGCAAATATGCAGAAACATTTCCATCACCATTATCGATTTGTTGTAGCCTTAAATCATTAAAGAAATTTTTCCAAAAATCTAAAGTATCATAATTATATGTTCCAGTTAAAGCAAAGACATGCCCATCTCCTGTATACCCCATTCTTTCATCTCTTTGAGGACAATCAGTTGGCACTTCAACATAGTTGCTCTTTTGACTTCTATTTAAATTGTCATAAAGTTTGTTAACAAGCTCATTTTCACAGCGGAACTCTCCTAGACGTTCCATATTTGTGTAAATTGAATGAGCTTTCAGTAGGTTTTCCTTATATTTAACCCCTTTAATTTCAATATAACGGAATCCCATATATGTAAATCTAGGAGAATACCATCCTTTTTCATCACCTTTTTTATACACTAATGTTGCTTTAGCTTTTCTTAAATTAGTTGTATATAAAGATCCATCTTTATTCAAAATTTCGCCATGTCTAATAGTAATTTCTTGCCCTTTTTCTAATAAATCTGAGTTTATAGAAACTATACCTGCGAAATTTTGACCGAAATCTACGATTGTATAATCATCGTGTTGATAAACATTTTTAATGCTTACTTCTTCTTGAATCCTAACCTCAGTTAAAGTCTTCTCGATTTTAACGTCTTTTGGAAACTCTAAAGCTTTTAGTTTGCCACATTCTTTATTTAAATCTGATTTAGAATAATCAATTATTTCACCATCATATTCTCCAGCATAGTTATATTCACTTACATATGCCTTCATTCCATCATATGAAAAGTAATTTTCTTTTGTTCCATCAACATATTCTATTTCTAAATTATATGAAATACTTGGTAAAGAACCAAAGTTTTGAGTAGTATTTTCACAATAAAATCGACCTGAATACCAACCTTGACCAACATAAATTTCTAGTAAATTATTTTTCTTTAATAAATCTTTTACATCATATTCTTGATAAAGAACTCTTTTCTTATAATAAGTAAATCCAGGTTTAAATAATTGTTTCCCAACTTTTTTAGAATTTAAATATACATCGTACATTCCAAAACCAGTTATCAATAATTTTGCATTTAAAACCGCCTTAGAAAGATTAATGTTTTCAATTAACTTATAAACATCACCTTCTACATATTCTTTATCTAAATATACTAGATGTTTTTTTAACTCATTAAATTCCATAATTATTATTCCTTATAAATGCTTATTTAAAAAATCTCCACTTATTTTTATAGATTTCATTCGTGAATTATCAATGAAATTCTTGTGTGTTTCTAAGACAACATATTCAACACCATTTTCCTTATCGGTTTTTAATAAAGCTTCAAGATTCATTGTTCCTGTTCCAAGTTCCATTGAATCACTTTTTAAAATTGGAGTCATATATGGCCCTTTATTTTTAAAGCCTCTATCATTGATATGATGCAATTTCATCCTTTTGCCCAACTTCTCACTTAAAGAATAGACATCCACACCCGCTTCACAAGCCCAATATGTATCTAATTCAAAATTAACGTATTTTTCATCAAGATTGCTAATCAAATAGTCATATACGAAATTTCCATCCGCCAATCTTTTGAATTCGACATTGTGATTATGGTATAAAAGCATTAATCCGCTTTCACTAACCTTTTTTCCAACATCATTTAGTCTTTTTACAAGATTTTCTAACTCACTAATACTTGAATAATCAAATCTATACATTCCAGTTATTACTAGAAATTTTGTATTAAAAGACTTAGCTTCATTTATTACTTTTTCGGTTTCCCTTTCAAGTGAACCAAGATCAGTATGTAAACTTGCAACTTCTAAACCAGATTCTTTAATTAAATTGTGCCAATCAAGTTTACCAGCGTTACCACTAGGCATACCAGCAGCTTTTGTTAAGATGCGAACCAAGAATGGAGTTTTGTGTATCATGTATGAATTTAATTCGATTGCATCGTATCCAATATTTTTTAATTCTCTTAACAAAGTTAAAGTCTCCCCGTATTTTTTACATAATGGTCCTATCATCATTTGTTGTATAGCTTTTTTCATAATTACTTTTTAATCCCTTGCAATATCTTATTAATTTGCTTAACCATTTCGGGTTTAACTAAATGCCCAGCCATTTTAAAATTATCTTCTAAAGACATATTATCCATTTTTTCTTGCATTTCTTTAGGGATTTCAACCTTCTTTGAAACATCCCCAAAACTCTTCATTGCCTCACTCATCATTTTTTGATAAATTGGTCCGGCAATTGGGTGTGCTTTAATATCTTTTACTTTATCTTTTGTAGAAAAATAGCCTTCCTTTAATTCTTTTGATTCTTCAAACCAATTTACTAAAGTAGCCTTATTTTCACAACTATATTTTTCATTTTCTTTATTTACTTTTTTAATATCCATTTCATCTTCATAATTACCAGATATTACTTTAATATGAAGATCTTTTTCTAAAGGTATTTCAAAAGAAAATACAGCTTTTCCTTTTTGTTTTGCAATTAATTTGTTATCAACAAATAACGACACTTCTTCTAAATTTGTGTAAACCTTAATTGAAGTACTTTCGCCACTTCTTTCAATATATCTCTTACCTGCCAAATGGATAAATGGTTCTTTACTTAAATAGGCTTTATAAACATAAAATGCATCTTTTTTAGTTTTCCTATCGAAAGTAACAAGTCCTTTTTGGTTCAAACCTTTTTTACCGCCTTCATCTCTAGAATCCGCGGCAAAATCAAACATATTCCATACATGCATTGCCCAAATATATGGTCTTTCAAGTCTCATTTTAACCATATGCTCATGATATAAAGCTTGATATGTTTCTGAATAATCTCCTTTAATTGGCTCTTTAGATTGATATTCAATATTTGCATCAACACCGAATTCACTTAAACCTATTGCAAGATTTGGATAGTCTTTATGAAACTTATCAAACCAAGCATCATTCTCTTCTTTTTCACCAACATACCATCCATAATACAAATTGTAACTCCTTAAGTCGGGAAGACTAACAAGAGGAGAATTTGTTTCAAGCATGAATAAATTAGCAATTGTTGTAGGTCTTGTTTTATCAAGCGAATGAGCAAGATCATTTAATCTTTTATGATTTTCTATTAAATTTTCGGACACTCCTCCAGAAACTGTAATTTCATTACTTAATCCCCAAACAAAAATCGATGGGTGATTATAATTTTGAACAATTAATTCCATTAATTGTGACTCGGTATTTTTACAAGCTTCTTCCATATGTTCGCTAATATATGGAATTTCTGCCCATACAACAAAACCATATTTATCAGCTAATTCATAGATATATTGATCATGCTGATAATGAGCCAATCTAATTGTAGTTGCGCCCATTTCTTTAATGATATCCATATCTTCTTTATGCATATCTTTTGTTAAGGCATACCCTACACCTTCTCTATCTTGATGTCTACTTACTCCAATTAAATTGTATGCTTTATCGTTTAAGAAAAATCCTTTTTCTGAATCAACTCTAAAACTTCTAAATCCAAAATTATCTTCAACCTCATCATTTGGAAGTCTTGCTACAACTTTATATAAATGTGCATCATTCAAACCATTCCATAAAACAGGATTTAAAACTTTAAATTCCAAAGAAACATAATTATTATTAATAATTGTTTTTTGTAATCCTACACTATGATTTTCTTCATCAAAAATTTCGACCTCAATTGGTAAATTATTTGAATTAGAGCAATAAAGTTCAACTTTGACAACGCCATTAACATTTGGTGTTATTTTTAAACCATTTCCACCAAAATAATCTAAATCAAAATGTGATTTATCAACTTCAATAAGATTTATATCACGATAAATTCCACCATAAAAAGTAAAATCAGCTACTTGAGGATAAACTTCTCTACTATAACTATTATCTACATAGCAAACTAAAATATTATCTTTGTCATTCTCAATATACTTTGAAATATTAAATCTAAATCTTGAATATCCACCTTTATGTGATCCTATTAAATGGTTATTCAAAAATGCGGTTAAAACCATATTTGCGCCATTAAATTCAAGGTAGATTTCTTTATCTTTGTTTTCTAACTTTCCTAAATTTTTATAGTAAATACATTCTCCACGATAATAATCTCCGCCACCATCAGCGCCATCTATATTATTCCATGTATGAGGAATCGTAACTTGTTCCATCGTTGATGGATTCACTTTTTGTGGAAAACTAATAGTTTTAGTAAAAAACCATTCATTATTAATATTAATTATTCTTCTCATAACCCCTCCTAAAAGTGAGGGCATAAACCCTCACATTTTTAGTTATTTATTTTCTTCTTTTTCATTCTCGCTCGTGACTTTTTCTTCTTCTCGAGCATCTTTATTCACTTGTGGCTCTTCCTTCTTCTCATCTAATCCACTGTCTTTTGTTGCTTCAATTTTAAGTTCGGCAATATTCTCTTGAACTTGAACCATTCTTTCTTTGGTTAATGAGAATTTTCTCATAGCAAGTTCATTTAATAACCAACCAATAATTGGTAAACCACAATATAAAATAGCAATGATAATTCTGATTCCGATTGTAAGAGGATCTCCTGCTTGAGGAATCTTTGATCCAGTATAACCAACAATACCAATTAATAATGTAGCAAACATTGGAGCAACTGAACTAATTAATTTATCAATAAATGAATAGACAGCTGAGACTGTAGCTGGTAAATATTTTCCAGATCTTTCAAGTTCATAATCAACAACATCCATTCTCATAGCACCAGTTGCAGCACTAACAACCATCTTTAAAGCATTATTCCCAAGCATCAAGACGAAGAATAAAATTAATGGTAAACCTATACTTCCTGCGCTCTTTTCAGGAACAAACAATACAAATAAAGCAAATAATACGTTCCAAGCAATACATGCCCATGACCAAACAATCATGACTTTTCTGTTTCCTTGTTTACCAGCAAGTTTTGCACCAATAAATGCAAAGATAATACTTGGAAGCATTGCAATAACCGAAATAATAGCAGAACCAACCATACTTCCTAACAAGACACTAAATAATAATGTTGAAATAACTGATTGAGATGAAACTGTTTGAGCAAGTTTATCACTTGTTGCAGCAACTAGATATCTTTGGAATTCCTTATTATCTTTTACTAATAACCACATATCTTTAAATGAAACTTTTGATTTCTTAATGCCTTCAAAATTTTCAGGTTTATCGTATGGAGTTAAGCCAATACAAGTTAAAACTAAAGCTATAAATGAAACACCAACAACAATGAAGTTAGAATAGAAGAAAACTTCGTTGGTCCATTGGTAATCTGTTGATCCATTTGGTAAAACTGTTGCAATACCAAACTTTGGTAATATTGCAGTAATAATCACCATTGAAACAATCATAGGTGAAAGATATGAATAAATTGTTTGCCAGACGCCTAACATTGGTCTTTGTTTTGGATCATTTGTAATAATATTTCCAGTCATATTACCAGTACAGCTTACAAAAGTGTAACCAATAATATATAAAGCATAAATTAAAATAAAAACTGTAATGCCTAATGGGCTGGATAATTGTTGAGCTTCATCTGAAAATGAAAAATTTCCAGCAAATACGTTACACATTAATGTTGTAGCAATAGCCATTATTAACCAACCCAATACTAAAAAGAAACGCATCTTACCAAATTTTGATTTAAACTTTTCAATAAATAATGCGATGATTGGATCTGTAACACTATCGAATACACGTGATAATGTAATAAGAACACCGACGACTCCTGTTGCGATAGCATAACCTAAGTTACCTATGTACGCAGCATACCCTAATAAGACATAGAACGCCATTTGAATTACGCCAGTCATTGAACCTAACGCAACATGCCAAGCCTTAGCCTTTCTATAAGGGTTTTGTTGAACATTTTCTGCCATAAAAATCTCCTTAAATAATATTTGTTTTTTTATTTGTTTCAATACTAAAGGAAAAAATAAAAATCTCTTAGAAATAAACTGTTTTAAAATAGTAAAATATTGCTATAATTTTTCTATGATTACTATTTTAGCCAATTTAATAAGGAATGTTTTGGGTGTAGATGTTTTCGTAATAGATCAAAACCTTGAGAACCTAAAAGATTTTGAAGACGAGGAAAACTATAACCAGTTTTCTATCGATTTAACTTATGAACAACTAAAAATATTTTTGCCATCTGTAGAAATCAAAAAATACTATGAATTAGTAGATAACCTAAATCAAAGAGTTTTTATTTTTAAGCAAGAAAATAATTATGTAATCGTTGGACCATATCTAAAAAATTTCATTGGTGAATTAGAAATCGAAAAAATAGGTTCAATAAATAAAATTCCACCATCATTAATTGATTCATTAAAATTTCAATATTTTGGTTTGCCTGTTATTGACTCATATTATTTAGAAAATATTATCAACAGTATTTTAAAATCACTTAATGACAATAAATTTTATCCATATACATATCAAAAGATAAATAATTACAAAATAAATAAGCCTATTGAAAGAGAATATAGAGAAAGTAATGTTACCGAAAAAGCAATTTATGATAAATATGAAATTGAAAATTCTTTGTTATATCAAGTTGAACATGGTCAAGTTGAGGAAATTAAATTATCTTTAGAAAATATAGCAAACGTTGCAAAAGAAGAATACTTAATTGATTTCTATACAACTAACCCACAGGCTGCTATGGCTTCATATAGAACATTGATTAGAAAATCAGCCGAAAGATCAGGATTACCTGTTCCTATTATTGATAGAATTGTTTCTAAATATACGCAAATAATGCTTTCTTCATCAACGATTGAGCAAATAAAAATTATTGCATCAATGGCCATCGAAATTACAAGTGAAGTTAGAAATTATTTATTAAACACAAAATATAACTCTCCACTTGTTAAAAACGTTTGTGATTATTTGTATGTTCACTTTAATCAAAACTTTAAAAGTAGCGAAATAGCTAAAAAATTTAATATTAGCGAATATTATCTTTTGCATATCTTTAAAAAAGAAACTAATAAAACGATTAATAATTATCTTGAAGATATTAGAATTATGAAAGCAAAAGAAATGCTAAAAGATAATTTATTATCAATTGCTGAAATTTCAAGTTTAGTCGGTTATGAAGATAATAATTATTTCACCAAAGTTTTCAAAAAGAAATGTAATATTACACCAAGCAAATTTAGATTAATGAATGCAAAATAAGTAATTATGTCCCCCTCTTTTCTATTAACTCTTTACTTTTCATTAAATACTATATTTTCAATATCACGACCACCATACAAAATTCTAACGATTGTCACGAGATGTTTCTCATTCGAAACAATATAAAACACAATGAAATTATCAATAGGAACTTTATGCATTTCAAGGCTTCTCCAAGGCTCCCAATCAACTATAGGATATCTAAGAGGCATAAATCAAGTGATCGGATAATATCTCTAATTCTGCTTATTTGACCTTCAGCAGTCTTTAGAACCAATAATTTATTCGCAATATAAGTATAAATTTCACGTAAATCATTAACTGCTTCAGGAGAGTAAATCACAGTAAATGATTCGCTCATATTTTAAAATCCTTTGATAATATTGCATCAACCTCATCTAATGTATAACTTTTACCTGTCTTTAAAGACTCTATTCCTTTGTTTAATTCAACATCTAATTCAGTTCTATTCATATCTCCGATTGATACTGGTTTTGCATCAGGAAGATGTAAATCAAAAGGAAGTCCTTTAGTTAATACAATTTGACTATAAAGCATCTGAATAGCGCTTGTTGGTGTAATACCAAGTTGAGATAGAATACTTTCAGCATCTTTTTTTAGATCAGAATCTATTCGAGCATATACTGCGGTTGTATTTGCCATAAAATAATTCTCCTTTTTATATAAAAGAAAATGGAACTCTGACAAATGCAAGCATTTGCAAGCAAAAAACCTATTTATAACACTGTTACACAAAAATACTTAATTCTTATGAATGTTTCAAATAATTTTCAGTTATATTTTAACAATTTTGTCCCTTTTTTCGTTGCAACAAAGCAACAGTCTCAACATGAGCGGTAAATGGAAACATATCAACTGGTTGAACATTTAATATTACATAGTCTTTATTTAGAATCTCAAGATCTCTAGCTAGAGTTGAAGGATTACATGAAACATAAACCACTCTTGATGGGGCTAAAGTCATAAGTGAATTTAAGAAAATATTGTCGCTCCCTTTTCTTGGAGGATCCATTAAAACAACATCAATATGTTGTTTTTTGGAAGCTAAATCTAGCATATATTTACTTGCATCATCACAAACAAATTCAACATTGTTAATTTTATTTGCTTTTGCATTATTTTTTGCATCAATAATTGCTTCTTTTACTATTTCAACACCCAAAACTTTCTTAGCAGATTTACTTGCAACCAAACCAATTGTTCCTATTCCACAATAAGCGTCTAAAACAGTATCTGTATTTGTAATTTTCGCATTTTCAATCGCTAAATGATATAGTTTTTCACATTGAATAGGATTTATTTGATAAAAAGATTTTGGTGAAATTCTAAATGACAAATCACATAATTTATCAATAATAAATCCACTTCCATATAATATAACTTCTTTTTCTCCTAATATTACATCAGTTTTTCTTTTGTTTACATTTAAAACAATGGTCGTTATTTCAGGGCATCTTTTAACTAAATCTTTTATAAAATTATTTCTTCCAGGAAACAATTCATTAGTCATAACCAAAACAACCATTACTTCTTTTTTATAATATGAAGTCCTAATTAATACATGCCTTAAATCACCACTTAATCTATCTTCATCATATGGCTTTAAATTGTATTTTGGCATTAATTCCTTAATGGATTTAAGAATATTTCTGCTTCTTAAATCTTCAATCTCGCATGAATCAATTGGGATTATTTCATGACTATTTTCTCTATAAAAACCATATACAATTCGACCTCTTTTATCATATCCAAAAGGAACTTGTATTTTATTTCGATAATTATATGGGTTGTCCATTCCAACACAATCATTAACTTTGACTTTTAGGTGGCCAATTCTAATTAAAGCTTCCTCGACTTTGTGTTTTTTATATCTTAATTGTTCTTCGTAAGTCAATTGTTGAAATTGGCATCCACCACAAGCAGTACAAACTTTACATTTTGGCTGCACTCTATATTGCGAAATTTTATTTAATTTCTTAATTTTCCCATAATAGACTTGCGCTCTTTTATATTGAAGTTCTACTTCTGCTTCTTCGCCAATAAAAAGTCCATCAACAAAAATAATTTTGTCGTCTTTTTTAATGATACCTTTACCTTCGCTAGATAAATCCACGCAAGTTCCACATATGTTTTCTTTCTTAAATTTATTTTTCATCTTTAATATTATGCTAGTTTTAAAGTCTATTTTCTAATCGAGTAGAGAGCGAAAAGCAATTACTTTCCCGCTTGCTCTCACACCACCATATGTGCGGTCTTCCGCATCTGGCGGTTTAAATAAACATTCTATGCTACCTCTTTAATATAGTATTCAAGAAGGTCTAAAAGCCCTCTTTTCTTTAGTTGTGAGTTTGTAATTACTCTTTGAACAACCCAAGAATGAGAGATGAATTGCTAACCTCTTCTACAATAGGTTAATCCTTTAGCTTCTTCTATGTCAATCTTTAACTGGTTTCTTTTCGTTAACTAGCTTGTTTGCTATGCTCTTCCTCCATCCAATACCTCACGATATTAGACTTGAGTTTCACTATGTAATTATAACGACGCTTCTACTTAGGACTTTCACCCTCTAGATATATGACATGCCCGTTACATTATAAAAAGGAAGTCCAATATAATTCAAACTTCCTTTTGATAGTTTATTTAGTTGAATTTTACGACGTTATTGAAAATAAAGCAGCGCTTATTTCACAATAATTCTCTTATAATTATATTTATTGTTACTGTTCCCTTTGCCCGTTTTTATTGAAACGTTATCGAGGCAAGTTCCGCCTTGCCTTTTCCCGTAAACTTTAACCAGATGCCACTTTTACCGACAATATTTAATTTGCAGGAATAAACTGCGTAATCTTTATTCGGAGTGACGGCGATCTCTTTTACAGCGGTTCCGTTTTCTTGTTGCAATACCTCCACTTTCCCTTTGAAATCTCCGCGCAATTTCAAATGCAATAACGTGTCACCATTAAAATCGAAATATTTGTATGACACACACGTTCCGTTACAAATATCCTTAATCGTCGCCGTTCCGTTTGCATGCGCTATATACGGAACTTTTTTATTGCTTTTTCCGTTTATTAGATGAAACGTCTTTTTTGAAATCAGTCCGCAAGCAATCGCCGCGTTATATTCGCCACTTGCCGCCAGTGGCTTTCCGTTTAAGCCCTGACTCGTAATTTCTACCTGCGCAATTTTACCATCGTTGTCGATTTTGATTTCTTCCGCGCAACCTTGTCTAGAATAGGTCGATTTGTCGGTCATTCTGTGATAGAAAATATAATGTTTATCTCCTATTTTTTCGATACTTCCGTGATTATTGCCCGTAATATTCGTACGCGCTTTTCGTTTTCTTCCATTTAATCCTATATCGCCGTTTGAAACGATAATACCGCCATAAGAAAAGCCTTTGTCGGGATAATCGCTTACCGCGTAACAGAGTTCGTGATTGTTTCGCGACGAATAAATAAAATAATATTTATTTCCGAACTTACGGATAGACGCCGCCTCAAAAAAAGCGTGTCCTTCAAACTCCGTCCCTTTAGTTTTTTTAGGAACGACGAGTTTTGGTTTTCCCTTCACGGTCAACATATCGTCGGACAATTCCACCGTATATGCTCCCGTCGCTCCGTCTTTAACCTGTTTTATTTCGCCATACGTCCTGTCGAACACTATACTTTCTATAAACTGATACAAGGATTTTGTTGGAAATCGTTTATATTCATCAAAAAAATAACTCGTTCCAAAATACAGACGAATCACGCCGTCATCGTTGATTACGCCCGGATCGAAAGTAATAAGACCACGGAACGGTGTGCCGTCGGGATTTCTGACATCACCCAAATACTCGTATTTACCGGCAGGGCTATCGCTCACGGCAACGGAAATCGGACCTTCATATCCGTGTTTGCCGCGCCAACCACCGAGCGAATAATAAAGATAGTATCTTCCGTCGTTTCCTTTACAAACGTCAGGCGCAAAAAGGTATTGTTTTCTTTCGCTGTAATGAGGATCTTGTTTTGCCGAATATACCGTTCCATGACTTTTCCATGCGGACAAATCATTCACGGGCGCAGACCATACCTCATAGCCGAGTTCGCAGAACGTTTCTCCGCCTGCCCTGTCATGAGAACCAAATATATATACTCTGTCGCCGAAAACGTGTGGCTCTCCGTCTGCTATACATACGTTCATCGGCAAATATGGATTTTGTGATTGCATGTTTTTCTCCTTATTGTTGTTTTCGTCTTTCGGAAGCGCTGGCGCGTTTATCGACGAACAAATATCCCGTATTCCTCTTATAATATGCCAGTTAGCAAAATTGACAAACGCCATCGCGAAGTTATACGGAAAACTTCTGCCGGCAGACATCGTCATTGTGATAATCGAATTGCTCTCCATAATTCGTTTCAGAAAAAAAGCACCTTTTATTT
>CAVFXI010000016.1:0-678 GCA_963626345.1 Gemmiger formicilis
AGCACTTATTGTCTCAAGGTTAGTTGAGATGATAAGTGCTTAAGTTTTTTAATTATTAATCAATTAATTACCATTCCATGATGTAATGACACCATTGTTATAATACCAGTACTTGCCACTAGCATCTCCAGGATTGCTTTCGGAATAGTAATACCAATCAACGACATTAGTATAACTTTTTTGCATACTGATTGTATTTGTTTGGTCTTTTTTACCTTTATAATAAACTTTGCAATTCAAAGGAGTATTATTGCTATATTTAAAAGCATCTTCACCGATATAAGTAACAGTACTTGGAATTACAATATAAGACAAAAGTCCACAATTATAGAAAGATCCATTTCCTATCTTCGTAACTCCTTTTGATAATTTGATAGCATTTTCTGAAGCAACAAAACTTTGGGATTTAAATGAATCAACTCTTAGAAAAGCCATTAAATATGGAAAACTTATTGATGGAATTGATGCTTGTAAATTTGGTAAACAATGGGTGGTTTCAACTGAATCTATGAAGCGAGAATATGGGTCGCCTAAATTTAAATAAAAGTTATGGAATTTTTTAAATAATTTCTCATTTTTTGTGATTAAATTACAAATTATTTAAGTCACTTAAAAAATTATTCTAAAATTTTATATTTTGTTTTATAATTCTAGTGGTATTTTTTATGAGCCCATTAG
>CAVFXI010000016.1:688-7032 GCA_963626345.1 Gemmiger formicilis
CATTAGAAATAAGTTTAATTTGGATCTTTTCTATTTTAGGAATTTTAATATTTTTATATTTATTAATTTCCTTTTTAATAATGTTTTTTATTTCGCATCCTAAAAAATTATCAGCTAAAGAAGCTTATGATTTGGATGTCAAAAAAGGTTTGATTCCTGAAAAAATGCCTCAATTTAAAAGAGAAGAATTTACTATAAAAATGAGGGATGGAACAATTATTAATGCTGATTTTTCAAGCAATGGTGATAATAAGAAAATAATGATTTTGTGTCATGGATATACCTGGAATAGAAATGGTCAACTTAAATATGCTCAATTTTTCTATAAACATGGATATGCAATTTTACTTTTTGATGAAAGAGGACATGGAAAAAATAAAACTAAATTTACAACTTTTAGTTATAAAGAAGGTAAAGATTTAGTAGATATCATTAAATATACAAAAGAAAAATATAATCCATTAATTCTTGGACTTCATGGAGAAAGTTTAGGGGCGGCAACAGTTATGATGGCTTTAAAAGAAAATCCAGAAGTGAATTTTGCAATTGAAGATTGTGGTTTTTCAAATATGAAAGATGTCTTAATTCATAAAATGAAAGAATTTCATATTCCTAGATTTTTCTTACCTGGAATTAATTTATTTTTAAAACTAATTACGCATTATTCAATTAATAAAGTTTTGCCAATTGAAGGAGTGAAAAATTCAAAAGTTCCATTATTAATCATCCATGGAAATAAAGATAACTATATAAATGTAAAACATGCTTATGAAATATATGAAGCAAGTAAAGATCATGCAACTCTTGAAATTATTAATGGAGCAGATCATGCATTATCTTACGAAACGGACCCAACTTTTTATGAAAATGTTTGTATGGATTTCATAGAAAGAAATATAAAAATATAAAGGAGATTAATTTATATGGAAAATGAAGTTAAGGGTGTAAAAGAAGAAAAAGTAAAAACGTCTTCGGCAGTGTGGCTTGGTGCAGCTAATGCTGGTACTGGACTTTTGTGTGCTTTTAGTGAAGGTGCTGCTTTTCAATACTTATTTGTTAATAAGTTAGGGTTAAGTCCAGCACTTAATGCAATTGTTTGGGTAATTTTTGGTATTTGGAATGCCTTAAATGATCCAATCTATGGATTTTTAGCTGATAGAACTAAATCCAAACTTGGTAGACGTATTCCTTGGATAAGATATGGCGCGCCAATTATGGCGATACTCTTTGCAGTTATGTGGTTACCAGTATTGCAGACTGGTCAAATGTCACAACCTCTATTATTTATTGAAGAATTAATAGGTTTATTCTTATATGACATTGTTTATACTGCAATTGCTTCAGCAATTTATGTTATGCCTTATGAAATGGCTGTTACAAATAAAGCTAGAAATAAGATTTTCTTATTTAATATTTTATTTTCACTTGTGAATTATGGCGCACCAATGGTATTAAATTCACAACTTGATAAATTAATTGAACATAATGCTACTACCTTACCATTAATTATGGCTATTGCTGGTTTAGTTTGTGGAGCTATCGTTTTCATCTCTACATTCTTCTATAAAGAAAATGGATATGTTGTTGAAGAAAAACAACCAAAGTTCTTTGAAGGTTTAAAACTTTGCTTAAAAAATAAATCATTCTTATTATTTGAAGTTATTTCTTGGACAATTATTTTTGCTCAAAATGCATTAATGGTTGGGTTAACTTATGTTTCAGGTATGTGGGCGATAGATGGATCTGGAAACGGGTGGATAGGAGGTACATCAATTATTGTCTTGTATGGGGCATTATTTGTTGGATTAATAGCTGGAATTTTGTTCTTTGTATTTACAAGAGCAAAACTTGGTGTGCGTAATGAAATGCTTGTTATGACAGGTGTCATGGGGGTTGGCTGTATACTTGGTGCATTCCTTGGACAATATTTCTATGTTTCTGTATTTACATTTATATGTTGTGGTGTTGGTCTTGCTGGTGGACTTTACTTAATTCCTATGATTAATGGCGATGTTATTGATAAAGATGAAGTTGATAATGGTACTCGTAGGGAAGGCGTTTATGCTGGTATTAACTCATTAATTACAAAACCAGCTGGTAGTATTGCTACCGCCTTATTCCCAGCAATGATTGTTGGACTCTTTGGATTTGATATGAATTTAAAGAAAGTTGAGAATGGTTCAGAAGTTATTGATTATGCAAACCAAGCATTAAGC
The DNA here is from genome assembly GCA_963626345.1 of Gemmiger formicilis. Classification (GTDB taxonomy): domain Bacteria; phylum Bacillota_I; class Bacilli_A; order RFN20; family CAG-826; genus Onthovivens. The sequence continues at coordinate 2,905 of CAVFXI010000016.1, forward strand.
GCTAAAAATGGCTTATTTATGTGTTGGTTCTTAATTACAGGCATTTTACTTCTCCTTTCATTTATTGCTATGTGGTTCTTCCCACTCCATGGAAAAGAATGGGATAAAGCAAAACATGATTTATCTATCAAACACATGGAAAAACAAAAAGAATATGAAGAAAAGATGTTAGCTCAAAAAGAAGCAACAGAAGCTAAATAAATCATTTATGACTAGTGAAAACGCAAGGGTGAAAAATTCCTTGCGTTTTTATAATTAATTTTTATTAATAAAGTAAGAGACACATTTTTTCGATTTATTTGCTTTTGCTAATTATATTTTATATAATTACTCTCGAAGATTGAAAATATCTTTACTCGAATAGAGTGCCGTAAGGGCATTCTTATTTTTTTAAAGGGAGGTAATGAATGGAATCTTTAGAGCAAATTAAGGTTCTAATCGAAGAATTATTAACAAAAGAAGGGTATTCACTTTATTCGCTTAAGTTAAATAAAGGAAAGAATTTAACTTTAGAAATTGTGATTGATCGTGATGCACCAATTGGATTTGATGATATTGGTGAAATATCTTCTAAAATTTCTGATTTATTAGATGTTCATGATTTTACAAGTTCTAGTTATATGCTTGATATTTCTTCGCTTGGTGCAGAAAAACCAATTGATGTATCAAAACTTGAAAAATATAAAGATCAATACATCAATATTCATCTTACACACCCTTATAAAGGAGAAAGTTATCTCGAAGGAACTTTAGTCGATGTAAATGAAAAAACAATTAAATTATTTTATTTTCAAAAAGGAAAGAAAACTACAAGTGAAATTGAGCGTGAACACATAGACAAAGCTCGATTAGCAATTAAATTTTAGGAAAAATTTGGAGAATTAAGAATTATGGATGCAAAACATCAAAGAGCATTTCTTGCCGCTATGGAAGAGATGGTTGAAGAAAAAGGAATTAGTAAAGAAATAATTGTTGATGCAATTAGTGAAGCTTTTAAAGTTGCTTATAACAAAAAATTAAGTGACGAACTTTTAATTGTTCAAAAGCCAGTCAAATTAAAGAAAGTTAAAAAAGTTAAAGATGAAGCTGGTAATGTTGTATCAAGTGAAACAACAAAACTTGAAGATGCTTTAATTCGTTGCGACATTTCTTTAGAAAAAGGGAAAATCAATACTTTTAGACAATGGAAAGTTGTCAAAGAAGATGATTTAGTTGATGATTTCGTTGAAATTAGTGAAAACGATGAAAGAGTTAAATCAAACAAATTAAAAGTTGGCGATTATTATGAAGAACCATTAAGTTTTGATGATTTTTCAAAAGGCGATGTTAATAGATTTATTAGTGCCTATCGTGCAAAAATCAATCAAGCCGAAAAAGAAAGCTTACTTGAATCATTCAGTGGCAAGATTGGTCAATTAATTAGTGGAACTGTTGAAAAAAGCGATGGTCACTCAGTTTTAGTTAATCTTGGAAGAATTTCAATTACTCTTTATCAAAAAGATTTAATTGGAAAAGAAACCTTCAAACCTGGCGATACTATCAAAATGTATGTTTGTGGTATTTCAAAAGATGATGCTAAAGGTGGAAGTTTAATTCATTGTTCAAGATCATGCCCAGAATATCTTGAAAAAGTTTTTGCTGATGAAGTTCATGAAATCTATGATGGAACTGTTAAAATTGCAAAAATTGCTCGTATTGCTGGTGTTAGAAGTAAAGTTGCTGTTTATAGTGAAGATCCAAATGTTGATGCACAAGGTGCATGTATTGGAACTAACGGAAGCAGAATTCAATCAGTTGTTAGCAATTTAGGAAACGATAGAAATAGCAAAGAAAAAATCGATGTTATTCAATATAGCCCAGTCACAGGTATCTTACTTAGAGAATCTTTAAAGCCTGGTGTTGTTCTTGGTGTTCATTTTGAGGATACAAAAGATGGCAAGAAAGCCACAGTTATTTGTGAAAATGATACTGGAAGTGCTGCAATTGGTACTAAAGGAACAAATGTTGTTTTGGCTAGACAACTTTGCGGTCTTAAAGAACTCATTATTCTCGATCAAAAAGTTGCTGAAGAAAAGAATGTTGATTTTGAACCAATGGCAGTCTTTGAAGAACAAGCTCGTGAAGCCGAAAAAGAACAATTCAGAATTAATTCAATTAAGAATGCTGAACTCAATGCTAATAAACCAGTTATTGAAGAAGTTAAAGCAATCGTTGGTGATGATGAATACTTAGATAAAGAAATTGAATTAGAAAATGAATATGCAAAGGTTCAAGCCGAAAAAGAGAAAGAACCTGTTGTTGTCGAAGAAAAACCAGTTGTGGAAGAACCAGTTGTCAAGAGTGAACCAAAAGAAGTCAAGGTTGAAACTCCTGAAGTCAAGGTTGAAACTCCTGAAGTCAAGGTTGAAACTCCTGAAGTCAAAGTTGAAAAGAAGGTTGAAAAGAAGGTTGATATCAAACCTCAAGAAGTTAAGACTACAACCACTCTTGATGCTTTAGAAGCTTCACTTGAAAAAGAAAAACAAAACGAAAAACAACATGAAAATAAGAGCAAGAAAGATAAAAAGTCTGCTCGTAAAGAAAAAGAAGTTGAAGAAATTAAACCTATCGTTGACGAAGCAAATAAAATGTCTATCTATACTGATGAAGAACTCGCTGCTATGGAAGATGAATTTGACTACGATGATGAAGAATTCGACGAAGATGAAGATTATTCAGAATACGATAGTGATGAATATTACGATAAATAAAGGATTTTAAAATGAAAAAAGTACCATTAAGAAAATGTTTAGCCACAAATCAAGTCTATCCAAAAGAAGAATTGTTTCGTGTGGTTAAACAACCTAATGGTGAAGTAGTTTTAGATATTACTGGTAAGCTCAATGGTAGAGGTGCTTATATTCATAGAAGTAAAGAAGCCATTGATAAAGCCATTAAATCAAAATGTCTAGATAGAGCCTTAGAAACTTCTATTCCTCAAAAAGTCTATGACAAAATGATGTTTTATATTAAATAGAGAGGAGATTTAAATGAAAGAAAAGAAAATGGAAAGGGAAGTTAATCTTCCACAAAGTAATCAAAAAACAAAAGATTATGCCAAGGTTAATAATGGTGTTTTCGTTTATACCTCATCTTTAACTGTTAGCGAACTCGCTAAAAAATTAAATGTTCAACCAAGCGATATTATTAAGAAGTTATTCATGCAAAAAAAGCTTGTAACAATCAATCAATATCTTGATGATGAAACAATTGGCGAACTTTGTCTTGAATATGGCTATGATTTCAAAAAAGAAGAAATCGTTAATGAAGAAGATTTTGAAAAAGTTAATTTAGAAGATGATCCAAAAGATTTAGTTGAAAGACCTCCTGTTGTTACTGTTATGGGACACGTCGACCATGGTAAAACTACTTTAATTGATGCAATTAGAAATAGTAATTTAGCTGGTGCTGAATTTGGTGGTATTTCTCAAGAAATTGGTGCTTATCAAAAAACTTATAAGAATAAGAAAATTACATTTATCGATACTCCAGGGCATGAAGCATTTAGTGCAATGAGAGCAAGAGGTGCAAGTGTTACTGATATTGTTATTTTAGTTGTTGCTGCAGATGATGGTGTCATGCCTCAAACAATTGAAGCAATTGATCACGCTAAAGCCGCAAAAGTTCCAATTATTGTTGCAATTAATAAGATTGATGCTCCAGGAAGTAATCCAAATAGAGTTTTAGAAGGGCTTATGGCGCATGATATTATTCCAGAAAAGTATGGTGGTGACATCATTTGTTGTGAAGTAAGCGCTAAGAATAAAATTGGTATTGAAGATTTACTTGAAGCTGTTTTACTTCAAGCTGAAATGCTTGAACTTAAAGCAAATCCAAAACGTTATGCTATTGGAACTGTTCTTGAAGCAGAACTTGACAAAGGTGAAGGTCCAAAAGCAACATTACTTGTTCAAAATGGTACATTAACTGCTAATGATTATGTTGTCGTCGGTACTACATATTGTAAAGTTAGAAGAATGACCAATGAATTTTCACAAGTTGTTAAAGTTGCAACTCCAGCCACTCCAGTTAGCGTTATTGGTTTAAGCGAAGTTCCTTTAGCTGGTGATCACTTTATGGCTTTCCCAA
>CAVFXI010000017.1:0-79390 GCA_963626345.1 Gemmiger formicilis
ATCCTTTTTCTAAACTAGTGATGTAATCATGAATATTTGCCATTTTACTAGCTTTAATAATGTCTTCGTCGCTAGCATCATAATTACCATATCTAATGTTATCTTTAATGGTTCCATTAAATAAAAATACATCTTGTTGAACTAGTCCAATATTTTTTCTTAAAGATTGGAAAGTCATTTTATTAACATCGATGTCATCAATATAAACATGCCCTTTACTTGGATGATAAAAATTAGGAATTAAATGGCATATTGTAGTTTTTCCTCCACCTGATGCACCAACTAAAGCGATAGTTTTACCTTTTTCAATTTCAAAAGAAATATCATCTAAAACATTGTCTTCAGTTTGCTTTGTGTCATAGTTGAATGTAACATGGTCGAATGTGATTTTTCCTTCAAGTTTACCTACATTTTTTGCATCTTTATCTGTTTCTTCTTCTTTTTCGTCGATAATTTCTACAAATCTTTGAAAGCCCGTAACTCCTTCTTCAAATTGTTCTACAAAATTAATTAAAGTGGTTAAAGGAGTAATAAACATTGAGACAGAAACAACGAAAGTAACATAACTTGCTGTATCTTTGCTTGGGGCAACAATTAAACCGCCAGCAACAATAATAATGAAATTAAATAAATCAGTTATAAAGGAAGTGGAAGATCCAAATTGGCCCATTGCTTTATACATTTTTCCTTTAGACTTAACAAAATCTAAATTACTTTCTTCAAATTTTTCTAATTCTTTTTCATCGTTCGTAAATGCTTTTGTAACTCTAATACCAGTAATAGAAGATTCTAAACGAGCATTAATGTTCGCTAAAGATTTTCTATTTTCCATATTTGCTCTATTTAATCTTTTTCTAAAAAATAAAGACACAAAAAATAAAAATGGAACTGCCGCAAGAATCCAAAGAGCAAAACGATAATCAATTGTTAGTAAATATATAAAAGAAAGGATCATTGTAATGCCGCATATAAAGAAATTTTCAGGGCCATGGTGCGCAAGTTCGCTAACTTGTTGTAAATCATTTGTCATTCTAGACATGATTTTACCAGTTTCATGTTCGTCAAAATATGAAAAAGGAAGTCTTTGTAATTTAACAAACATTTCTTTTCTCATATCAGCTTGCATATGTGTTCCAATCATATGTCCATAATATTGAACAAAGAATTTTAAAAACATTCTAATTATGTAACAAATTAAAAGAAAAATGCCTAAAACAATTATCATTTTAGTGTTATTCTCTGGAACATAAGTTTTTACAACTGTATTTGTAATAATAGGATATAAAAGACCAATTAATGCGATTAAAAAACTTGCTAACATATCAAGAAAAAACATACCTCTATAGGGCTTATAATATTTGATAAATCTACGTAACATAAAATCTCCCTTTTAAACGCATTTAATTATATATCAAAGAATCAATTACTTAAGTTGCAAAATTAATTTATATGAATGATTATCTTCCTCGCTAAGTAAGACATTCATTTCTGGTAAATATAATTCTGCTTCATCAAGTGGAGCAAGGAGTCCTCTAGAATATGGATTTACTCCGCCTTTATGGTGGTTTTCAATTTCTTCTCTAGATATATTATGAATAATTTCAAGTTTTCCATTTTTGTTTAACGATTTTAAAACTTTATTTTTAAAAGCTTTTCTATCTAAAAAATGTGGGTAGGCATTAAAAACAACGATATGATCAAACTTTTCATTAAAATTATAAGAAAGAAAATCTCCAACGTAATAGTGGATATATGGATTTTTCTTTTCTTTTTCTTTTGCTTTCTCAATCATTTTTGGGGAGATATCTAGCCCAATAACATCGCATTTAGATTTTTCTTGAAGTAAAGAAGTAATAACTCCTGTTCCACAAGCTAAATCTAGTACTTTTTCACCTTCTTTGATATCTAAAAAAGAAAGAAATTCTCTTCTTTGTTCTTTTGATGAAAGTTCATTTTGGTCCCAATTTTCGCTTAATCCATCAAAGAATTCTGACATTGATTTACTCATTTTTTCCATCGCTTTCTAAGAACTTTTTAAAGTCTTTTATTTTTTGATAACCACCGTATTGCCCTTTCATATCTTTTAATTCTGAATAGATCTTCTTATTTACAAATTTTTCTAATATTTCATCAGCTTTTGTTTCAATATTAAAGTCTGATCCGAAACAATTTTCATATGCAATACTTGCAAAATAATAAGTATTTATAAGGTCTATTTCTATATTTTGGTAATAAGCATTAAATGGCAAAGAAATATACACTTCATTATTTTGAATGGCTTTAACATTATCAAAAATAGTGGAGTCCATTTTATATGCTTCTATTGTCTTTGATATTCCTGCACAATCTAAAATCATGATATCTATATTATTTCCGATAGATGCAAATTTTTCTTTATCGATATTTTGAACACCCGCTGTTAATAGATTGTCATTACCTAAAACATTATTAATATTTGCAACTTGGAAAGGATAATATTTTGGGTTGGTTGATAAATAATCTTTTTGTCCCCAGTTACCAATTCCCCCAATATAAACATTCTTTTCTTTAGTTAATGATGAAGTTGATTTAATAATTTCTTCTTTGCATTCATTAATATAATCTGTTAATTCCTTTGCTCTATCTGATTGATTTAAGATTGTTCCTAAAGCGATTAAAGTATTAGAAAAATTATCATCAAAAACACCTTTTGATCCGTATTTAACAGTGAATACTTTAGCACCGGTTACTTCTTCCATTTTGCTTGCTTGTTCTTCAGTTTCATAGTCACTAATGATTAAATCAGGACTGGTTGCTGCTAATTTTTCAAGTTCAGGTGATTGATGCATTGGCCCACCTTGTCCAACAGTTGGTAGAGAATCGAATTCATCTTTATAAGCATCATAATATGGTCTTGCAACTCCTGAAAATGGGGAAGTTTCGCTTCTTAACGATTTATTATCAATATCTTCGACCCCAACAAGTCTTTTTGCTCCTTCTATATAAGAATAATATCTTAAAGCTCCAGCTCCAACACATACAATTTTTGTAATTTTATTAGGATCTAAACTAACAGTTCTTCCAATTCCATCAGTTACTGTAATTGTATTATTTTCGTTATTATCAATCTTTGCACATGAAGAAAGTAAAACGATTGGTAACATAGTTAAAATTAATTTATTTCTCATTTTTTATTCCTTTCCATAGAAATCTATAAATATTTTTTCATTTGTTTTAATAAGTTTTGAATTTACGCCATATGTTTCATATATGACATTTTCACTTATCATATTTGGTTTTATATCGAATAATATCGATCCTTCTTTAAACATGAGAAGCCTATTTGATATAGCCAATGCTTCATTAATATCATGCATAGAAATAAGAATTGATACATTTTCTTTTTTAACTAATTTTTCTAATGTATCTAAAACTTTTTTAGTATTTTGAATATCAAGAGCACTAGTTGGTTCATCTAATATAAGTATTTTTGGCTTAGTTAACATAGCTCTTGCAATTGATACAAGTTGTCTTTCTCCGCCAGATACCTCAACCATTGAATGATTAGCAATTTCTTCTATATTAAATTCTTTGATAATTTTTAATACCTCTTCTTTATCTTCTTTAGAAGGTGATAAATTAAAGTAAGGTATTCTTCCTAATAGCAAGAAATCATAAACAGTTAAATTTGTCTCATCTAAAATTTGTGGAACATAAGCAATTAATTTTGCTTTTTCTTTTGAACTATATTCTTCTAAATTCTTATTATTTAAAAGAATTGAACCATTCTTAGGTTTCTTGATTGATAACAATATTTCAAGTAGTGTAGTTTTCCCAACTCCATTTTTCCCTAATATGGTGACTATTTCGCCTTCATCAATTTCAAAAGAAACATTATTTAATATTTCTTTTTTTGAATAACTAAAAGAGACATTATTAACTTCAAGTATCATTTAATAGCCTCCTTTTTAGTAAAAAGTAAAACAATAAAGAAAGGAACTCCAATTAAGGACGTGATTGCGCCAACTGGAAGAGAGGTTCCATTCCCAATAATTCTTGTAAAAATGTCGCAAATTAAAAGTAATAAAGATCCACCTAAAAATGATGATGGAATTAATAATTTCATATCATTTTTAATAATTCTTTTTATACTTTGAGGAGCAATAATTCCCACAAAACCAATAATTCCACAAAAACAAACCGAAACAGCAGCCATTAAAGAAGCTAAAAGCAAACTTATAAATCTTAAACTTTTAGTTTTAATGCCAATTGATTTTGCTAAACTTTCTCCAGCATCCAAAGCATTATATTTATAACTTAACGATTCTGAAACAATTAAGGAAAATATTGCAATAATTGCAATAATTAATATTTGCGTATAATTTAATCTTTCTAAATTTCCAAATGACCAATTAGTTACAGCTGATAATGAAACATCATCAGCAAAATATTGAAGTAAAGTAGTCAAAGCCAAAAAGAAATTTGAAAAAGCAATACCAAGTAAAATAACAACTGTTGGTTTAAATTTAGCAAAACTTGAAAAAAGTAATACTAGCCCTAAACACAAAACTGAGAATAATAAAGCAAATATCGACACTAAATAAGGATTTTTGCTTGTGATATAGAAATTTCCTAAACCAGCAAGTCCAGTACCTGAAAGAATTAATATTCCAATATTTGCTCCAAAACTTGCAGCATTTGAAATACCTAGAGTAGAAGGAGAAGCAAGTTCATTTTTTAATACTTTTTGCATTAATAATCCACTTAATGATAATGATGCGCCAACTACAACAGCCCCTAAAGTTCTAGGAAGTCTTATTCTATATATAATATTGATATATTCAGGATTACCAATTTTAAATATTGCTTTTAGTGAATCAATAAAAGAAATATTGCTAGATCCGACACATAAAGAAACAATAAATAGAACTATTAAAGCTATTATTAAAATAGCAAAACTAATTATCGTTTTTCTTCTTTTAGAATTTAAATATATATCTAGTTCTTTTGACTTTTTACTCACGAGTAAAATATTATCACGATAAAGAAGAAAAACGAACAAAAATCGTTTTAAGTTTTAAAAATAAAAAACAAAACAATTTAAAGTGTTTTGTATCTTGTATAAAAGCGAACATATGTATATAATTTTTCTATGGATAAAAGAGAATTAAAAACAAGAAAAGCATTATATGATGCTTTTGAAGAATGTTTAAAAGAAAAAGACTATAACGAAATTTCAGTTTCAGATTTATTGACAAAAGGTTCAATTTCAAGATCGACTTTCTACTCACATTTTAAGAGCAAGGATGACGTTTTGAAGGCCCTATGTAATGAAATCTTTGAACATGTATTTGCGCCAACTCACACTAAAGAAAGTGATCACGATTTTTCTTCATCATCGAGTTTTGATTACTCACGAATGATTACTCATGTTTTTTATCATTTTTATGATGATAGAGAATTGATAAGTGCAATTTTACTTTCTAGTGGTGCATCAATATTTTTAGAAACATTAAAAGAAAAATCACTCCCATTATTTACTGCATGTATAAAATCGCATACATTTTATAAAGATGATATTCCTGAAGATATGCAAATACATCAATTATCTGAAAGTTTTGTTTCGCTTATTCGCTATTGGGTTGAAGATGGATGTAAATTATCTCCAGAAGAATTGATGAATTATTTTAATAAATTATATGCTTAAAAAAATATCTAGGATTGAGCCTAGATATTTTTTAATTACCATAAATTACAATTAACAAGTGATTGACTTAATGCTGTCAAAGTTGAAACTTGAAGCATTGTCATATCCCATGTTGTAGTTAACACATCAAATGAAGTAAAGTCATCAGTAATTCCATCAATTGTATAGGTATAACATGTATTTCTTATGGTTCCATCATCTTTAAAGACAAGACCATAGAAATTTAAATGAACATCATCTGAAACTTTCTTTACAGAATCTTCAAAATATGCGAGACCATTAAATGATGAAGTGGTGAATCTTCCCCATAGGAATTTAATTTTCGATGAAATTGTTCCGGTTACGTTGCCACTTTTTATAGATTTGGATAACGTTGCATCAAATATGTAACTAAATGTTGAATCACTGGTGCAAGTTAATGTGAAAGTATATTCATAACCATGATCTTCAAGTGGAGTTGTGTAAACATATTTTCCATCATCGGCTTTCAGACTGTATCTATCTTTAAGAGCATTAACAAAATCATCGGTATAAATACCATCATCTTCATTTGAGGAGTTACAACCTGTTGCTCCTAAAATCATAAGAGAACTCATTAATAATATATTTAATTTATTTATTTTTTTCATTTGAACTAATACCATCCTTTATAACTTTAATATTATAACAAAACTAATTTTTATTTATGCATATTTATTAAAGAATTAATTTTTTGAGTTTAGCAGTCTTGAAAAACAATCGATGGCAACTTAACTTCATTGTTTTAAGTTAAATATGAAATTTAATTAATTAAATAAAGAAATTAACTTTAAAAAATATATTTATTGAAAACGGTTTCATAAAAATGTAAACGCTTACGATATTTACTTGTATATTGCTAAGTTTAAAATCTACTTGCTTTGAAAAAAGCGTTGTTTATGAGAAGGAGGAAGGTCTTTATGGAAAATAAAATATTTCAAGATATTGATGAATTTGAAAAAGAATTTATTGGTGAAGATTCTTCAAACGAAAATCAAAAGAAGGGCTTAAATAGCGAAGAAAAAGGCTATGTTGCTCCAATTTGTGTTCATTTTGTAACTAATAATTTATTAATTCATTAATTTTTTATTGATTACTTAATGTAATCACTTTGTAATTTATGACCTAGGATTTAATTTCCTAGGTTTTTATTATGCTATCCCTTCGGTCCACATAATAAAAACCATACGTGAAAAACGTGTGGTCCGGTCGAAATTTTATCACTTATGAGTACATAAAAATCATAAGTGATTTTTTATAATATTGTGTCGATTAACAAAGTAAATAATGGAAGTGTTGCAATTGAAAAAATTGTTGAGATTATAACAACCCCAGCTGCGACATCTTCGTTATAATTAAATTTGATAGCAAAGATTGATGTAATAGCGGCTGATGGAGTAGCCATTAAAATAAATGCAATTTTTAAAACGTTATGATCAATTGGCGCAAACGATAATAAATAAGTTATTCCTAAACAAATTGCGGGTATTAATAAAAGCCTAAAGCCAACATTTAACCAAACATATTTATTTTTTAAAACGCTAATAACATTACTTGATCCAATAATCATTCCAGTAACAATCATTGATAGTGGAGTATTCATATTTCCAAGTAATTTAATAGGTGTTTTTATAATATCTGGAATTGGTATTTGAAAAATAAAAATTAAAAGACCAATAACTAAAGAATAAATAATTGGAGTTTTTAAAATTGAAACTAAAGTCGTTTTAAAGTTCATTGTTTTTGAAACAACCATATATCCAACAGTCCAAAGTAATATATTAAATAAGGTTAGAAAACTTGAAGCGTAAATAACTCCAACATCGCCAAATAACGCTTCAATTAATGGAATTCCCATATATGATGCATTTGAAAACATAAGAGCAAAAAGTAAGATTGGTTTATCACTTGTCTTATATTTAATGCCAATAATAAATGCTATAACTATTCCAACAACAAGCAAAATTATTGAAACTAAAAATGACCATAAAAGATTTTCTAATATTGTTGAGTCATATGTTGCAATAAAAGAATTAACAATCATACAAGGAACAACAATGTAAACTAAAATATTAGATAATGATTTTCTCGAATCTGGATCACACAATTTTGTTTTAACTAAAATGTATCCAAGAATAATCATAATGAACATGATTGCAACTTGTTCTAAAGAAATAAGTGATAAATTCATACGGTGATATTATAAACATCCAGAATATTTTTTAAATATTTCTTTCTTATATTTATTATCCTTATATATAAGAAATTGCAAATTTTAACATTTATCACTAAAAAATAGAAAATAATTACGAAAAAATAGTGGTTGTATGGATAAAATTAAAAAAAGTTACAAAAAATAAAAAAATGTAACTTTTTCTCTTGCAATTCAAAATTGATATGCTAATATATAGTCAAGAGATACAAAACAACACGAAATGTATCTCAAAAAACCAAATAGGAGACAAACCTTATGAAAAAATTATTATTAACAGCCTTAGCGACTATGACAATACTCGGAGCTGCATCATGTGGATCTAAATCAAATGAAACAGAAACTCCAACCATTCCTGAAACTGAATCAGTAATTAGATACAATTCAACTAGTAGAACAGGATACATTAAAGGTATTGAAGATGATGATTTTATTCTTGATATATTCAATACATTAGTATCTAAAGGATCATCCTTAGTAGTTGATGGAATCCAAACTTATAGTAAAACTGTTATCTTAAACCTTTTAAAAGAATGTGGATTTGATTTCAGAGATGCTACAACAAAGACTTTAGAAAAGATGACTCAACAACTTAATGTTATCGCAGCTAAAATTGATGCTTTAGCAGAACAACAAGATAAACAATATTCAGAATCGGTTCTTAGTAAGGTTCTTGATAAAGTTAAACAAGGTCAATATTATACTTCAACCTACGTACTTGGTGGACTTGCAACACTTATTAATTCAGAAAACGATCCAACTAAAACTGAAGAAGAAATTGAAAAAGAAAGACAAGCTTTCTATAAAAATACTATTTCAAAGTTAAATTTCGATGGTAAACCATTCGCAAGTTTCGTTCAAGAAACAGCTGAAGCTGTATTACAACCAAACTCAGCTGATCCATCAAGTGATATCTTCACTTATTACAATAAGACTTTAGGTGTTTACAATACTTGGTCAACATTCAAGATTGCTAATACAAGCAAATTCATGGCTCAAATTCTTGAAACACTCCTTGCTTGTACAAATCTTGCAAAATTCCAACTTTACTACATGGCTCTTGGAAAAGATGCAGCAACAATTGCAACTTATGAAAAAGTAATGACTGGAATGGTCACAATGGTAAATGCAGTTAATGAAAAATTTAAAAACTATCTCGATAAAGTTCTTCAACCATTAATTGATAAAAAAGAACAAGGCATCAATATCTATATGTCAACCAATAAAGAATATTCATTCCGTATGGCAACCTTAACATTCAATGTTAATGATAAAGAAAACGATGATACAAGAGCTTCCTTATATATGGATTACTACACAAGAGAAGATGGAAAATACGGACAAAACGATTCTAGAGTTCTTGAGTTCAAGCCAGATCAAAACTTCTTAGCAAATGTTGCAAAAGATTATAAAACATATGCTGGAGCATTCTATGATCCAAATTACACGATGATTGATTACTTAAAATCTGCAGGATTCCATGCCAATAACGAAGAACTCTTCAATAAAGCAATTGGATTATATAACGCAAATGGATACTCAGATGGAAGTGGTATCAATTATGATGATAAAGCTATCACATCAACTTACTACAGTTTACAAGGTGATTACACAAGAAGTTTAGTATATAAAGTTGATGCATACCATAACTGGAACTTTGATATTACAGATACAGTCTTCCATAACTGTGATAATAACTACTATCTCTGCTTCGCAACATTCAATGATGGGAAAGAAGTATTAGATGGAACTTATGAAACATTATATATCGGCGATTCATGGTACACACTTAATAAGAATCTTCCAATTAGAAAATACTACTACGACGCAATAACCAACAATAGAAATAATACCTGGTACTTACATGATTGCTGGTAATATATAAATATATAGAGCATAAAGGGAGTTAAGACTTCGGTCTTAACTTCTTTTTTAAGAATATAAGATGCAATTTCTTAAGGTTTGATTTTTTATATAAGTGGTATTTTTTTATGTTTAATATTAAAAAGTTATTTGCATTATTAAGCAAATGAAGATTATTTTTCAAAGATATAGTTATTGGTTACACAAATTTTTCCTATAACTTATTATTTAGAAACATTATTATTTTAAAATTTTCATGATTTTCAATAAAAAATTCCTATTATTTTCAATTTAAAATTCCGAGGATTTTCAATTTTTTAAGAATAATAAAATAAATTAATTGGCCGATAAGTGTTTTATCATCATTTAATATAATAAATACACCTTTTTCATAATTATCTTTTGCCCCTGTTTTTAATGATAATTCCTAAATCAGTTAAAGTTTTTCCTAAATAATCATCACTGCATATTTTAAGAAAGTCCTTTTCAAAACCACCGATTGCATGAGCTACTGAAATATAGTTTCCGATAGAAACAGAAGGATCACCATTTTCAATTTTCCAAAGTGTTGCGCGAGAAACATTGGATCTTTCACAAATTAAAGACATTGCAAGATTTCTTCTCAATCGTGCTAATTTAAAATTTTTTCCCATTTCTTTTAGTATTTTTTGCTCTGGAGGTAATAGTATTTGATTGTTTTTCATAATGTGCCCTAATGTTTAATACTTTAAACACACCCTTGATTTATGTCAATAATACTAAACATTAACTTTGTTTTATTCCCTTGCCATTTGTAAATTTTTACATCACTTTACATTTATTATATAAAGTAATCTTCATTCTCTTCCATTTGGGAATGAGATTTAAATTCATTCGTTTGTATCGTCATTCTCTTTAATTTAGACTATTTTTGAGCTTATATTCTTGATTTTAGATTTTTAAAGAATAAACTATGCATTGGCTTTATGGAGAAATTTATGAAAACAAAGTATAAATATTTAACATCGCTTATTGTATTTAGTGGTGTAATAAGTCTTGTTTCTTGTGGCAATTCTAGTGAGCAAAAAGATATTCAAGAAGGGACAGATAAAATAATTGAAAATTTAAACGGTAAACCAGATCAAAATGATGCTGAAGAAGTCATTTTTGCTGCGCTAGGCAAATTAAATAGCTATAGTTCTTATAAAAAAATAAGTACAACAAAAACTGAAGCTAATAAAGGTTTTATAAATTACACACAAAACACTTCATCATTATCTGTCAAAAATAGTGATGAATATTATGTTGATTCAATTTCATCTTCTAGTTTTGTAAATATGGAACATGAAGCTTTTTATAAAGATGATAAAGTTGCATTTAGAAATGAAAAAGGAGATATTACAAATGTTAAATATGCTGATTACTATGCAATTTATGGTATTTCTCCAAATAAATTGTTAAGTGGGCAAATTTTTAATAAAGACACTATTATTTCTGCAAGTTTAGAATCAAGTGATGGTGTTTCATATACTTATTTAATTGAACTTGATAAAGAACTTGCAAATGCTTGTTTAGTTCGTCAAATGAAACAATTTGGCAATTTAAGTGATTATCCTGTTTTTACAGAAAACACTAAGTTTGAGTTAACAATTAAAGATGACTATACGCCAATTTCTTATAGTTATATAGCAAACTATGACATTTCAGTTCCAGTTCTTGGAAATATGTCATGCAAGGAAGAAACTGCAGCTCAATTTATAAATTATGGAGAATCTATATCCATCCCAGATAGCAATGAATTTATTGAAGCCATAAATGGAAAAGTAACGAGCATTACTGAAAAAAAGATCGAAGTAAGCGAAGAAGCAAAAGATATATTAAAAGCAATCTTTAATTTGAATGTGATTAAAGGCATTAATGTAGAAGGTAATTTAAATATTAATGGTTTTCAATTGCCTATCGAATTAAATTTAAAAGCAGATTTAGAAAAACTGATTTTAAATAAAACTGATTTTAAGTCTGCTTTAGATATGACTTTTATTGCTAAGACTATGAACAGTGATTTAAAAATAACATATCACGAAAATAAGTTATATGCAGAAGCTTTTAATAAACGTTATGTATTTAACTTACCAGTAAAAAGTAGTGATTTAGATATTGAAACTTTACAAAATATATTTAAAGTCGAAAAAGATAGTTCTAATCAAGGAAAATACATTGTTGAACTTTCTAGCGAATATAGCGAATTAATTCAATCAAAATTAATAGAAATTGGATTTCTTGATGAAGAAAATTCTAATTTTAATTTTGGCGTTTCATTAAATATTAAAAATAATAAGATTACTGATTTGAGTACCAACCTTTCAATAGGTGAAAAGGATTTTTCTAGTGAGCTAATAGTCAAGGAAGAAAGTTATGTTTTACCAAATCTTGAAAATTTCGAAACTAAAATAAATTTAAGAAATAGTTTAAGTGTTGTTCTTCAAGACAAATTAGGCGAGATCTTAAATGGAGATATTTATTTTTCATATAATACTGAAGAAACAGATTTTTTAAATGCAATTACTTTGGATGCTAAACTAAAGATTGATGAAAAAATAATCGATTCACTCAAATCTATTGCATCAATGACCGATTTACCTTCAACTATGAGCGCCTTCTATAATGCTCAATATTGTAACTTTATTATTAAAGATGGTAATTTCTATATTGTTGCAACTTCGAAAAATGATGATGTTGTTTTTTATAAGAAAACATCCTTAAGCTCAAATAGCAAAGGAAAGGAATCTAATAGTTTATTTAAAGATGGATCAATTTTCGACTTCTTTAAATTACTTGATTTCTCATATAGTAAAAATGGCATTTCATTTAAAATGAGTGAGGAAAATTTAGATTTATTAAATTCATCACTTCCAGATTTATACGATGATTCATTATATGAAATTGGGGTTCTTGGTACATCTAGTTTATTTGGAATCTTTGGATTGTATCGAAGAATTTCCAGTGTTGAACTAAATTTACCAACCTTGGATCTTGATAATTTTGAAATGTCTCTTACTATTGATGCTTATGATATGAATCAAAAAGATGTATATAATGAAAAACTTGCATATAAAACAAGCAATCTTTTAAATATTAATTTAAAGAGAGAAGAATATAATTCAAGTTATGAATTTAATTGGAATTTTGATGAAATCGAAAAGAATAATGAAATAGCTCAAGGAGTTATTCAAGAAATCAAGCATCTTCAAGAAAGTTTTTCTTTAAATGAGGATTATTATAAATTACTTGAATCATTTGCATCATCTTATAATTCTTTAAGCAAAGAAGTAAAAAGTTTAATTTATAACGCTAGTGTCTATACTTCTAAAGGAGTTGAATCTGTTAGCGATAATTTAAAATTAGAGTATGAAAACGAGAAAAAAGTAGTGGAGCAATTCGCTAAAAATTGTATGAATCCAAGTTATAACCTCAATTCACTAAATAACACATATAAAACATTTACTTATGCTGAGTATGAATATCTTCATGAAGAATACAAAGAAGCTTTAGATAAATATATTTCAAGGAGAGAAGAATCTGAAGTTAATACTGTTAAACAAATTGAAACTCAAATTTCTGCTTTAGAAGAAAAAGATGTCAGTACATTAAACCCTGATGAACTATATAAGTATTTTAATTCTTTGGTTAATATCTATAAATTAATTGATAATTGTTTACCTTCATCAATTAAAAATCTTGATTTAAGTTTATTTGAATCTCAACTTTGTATAACAAGTGTTTATTACTATGTAGTTTATTCATCTTTAGCAGATGATTATGTTAATGAAATGAAAAGTTTTAAAGATGGGACAAATATGAGTATATCTGAACTTAATGAATACTATAGTAAACTTGAAAAATTCTATAGCAAATATTTTACAGCACTTAATATTTCTTCAATTAGCGATGCTTTCGATATAACATATCCTGATTTTGAAGCAAAAATGTATCGAGTTGAATTATATCTTAAATATAATGGTCATGGATTTTTAGCTGGAGCCGTTAAAGCAATAGAAGAAGAAATTGATGACATATTAGAAAATGAATATGACTCTCAAATTCTTGAGTCAAAAATTACCGATCTTAAAAAACTTTTAAAGAGAGTAAATACTTCTAATATTTCAAATTATGACAAGATTGCTCCAATTATTGAAACTTTAGAAAGTAAAGAAGTTAAAGAAAAGTTGGTTGAATATACTAATGCAATTAATGAATTACTTTTAAGTGGAACAGAAGATGATGTTTATGATTTCTTCGATTGGGGATGGGGCGATTATCAGTACGATGATATTAAATCATTTTATGAATCAATTACTTACATCCAAAAATTAAATAATGAAGAAGAATATAAAGCATTAGCTGAAGCTTTAAAGAAAATCGAAGATAAAAAACCTGATGATTTTGATTGGTAGAGATATATAAAAAGTAAGGCTGTTAGAATTTAGTATAAATTTATTTGGTCAATTTTCAGAGCTAATGCAATAGAACTCTTAAACACAGTTTTCTTTGATGCTAGCACAATAAAGTCATTTGTGAAATTAGAAACTAGTAAAGTTTTAGTTGTTTTTTGCTTATGAAAGCATACTAAAAAGAGAAAACTGTTTGTCAATTTATTTATCCAAAAATTAACCTAAATGGTTTACTATAATATTATGAATTTTTAAGGGGGCATTATTATGGCTGATAGATATACGAAAAAATTTGAAAAGAAAGGATATTATCTTTCTAGTTTTTATTCTGATAGCGATTTTGAAAAATGCGATGAATTTGAGTTTGTTGATGTTGATGAAGATTTATTAAAAAGCATTATTCGAGGCGAAACTACTTTAGAAGATAAATTTAAATCTAAATATGCCAATGTGGCAATATTCTTAAAATTAAAAAATACATATCATTTTAAATTAAGGGATTTAGTAGCATTTTTAGAAAAAGAAAAATTTAAAAATGAAGAAATAACGATGGCTAATTTAGAGGACAATCTTTATTATGTTTTAAATTTTAAAATTAATGATAAATATGTTTTTGATAGGTATTTCTTAGATGATTTAAATATTAATGATGACCCATTTTTAGAAAATGAAGATAACATTGTTAAAATATTTTTTAAATATTTAGAAAAAGATTATACAGATGGTTTATTTTCAAGTGTTTATGAATCAATTGTTATATTAAACGATTTAATTAGGCAAAATGAATTACCTAGAAAAGAAAGAAAATATAACGATAATTCCTTATCTTTAGTTTTAATTTTTATGCGTGAATCAATGGAACTTACCAGAAATATAATGGATAGAAAAGAGGCGAGAAAATTTTATTTCGATAATCTTCAAATACTTTCTAATAAAGAAAATTTTTATGGGATGAAGGAACTAGGATTTTATTATTATTGTGGTGATGATGGCAAAAATGTCGATTATAAAAAGGCGGAAAAATTATTTTTAAAAGCTATAAAACTTAAACCCGATCCATATTTAGCAAATGTTCTTGGTTACATTTATTATTATGGAAAAGGTAATAATGGCATTCCAGACTATGATAAAGCTTTTAAATATTTTTCTGTTGCATATTTAAGTGGTGGTTTATTTGAAGCCGCATATAAATTATCTGATTGTTTTAAACATGGATATGGCACTACAAAAGATGAAAAAACTGCTTTTAGATTGATTTCACAAATCTACGAACAAAATCTATACTATTATTTTGAAACAGATGATTCTAAATATGCAGATGTTGCGTTAAGAGTTGGATCGTTTTTTAAAGATGGAATCGGAACTGATAAAGATCTTAAAACTGCTTATATATATTTTTTAAGAGCAAGAACTGCAATTAAAAGTAGAATAAATTGTATTTATTATGTTGGTGATATTGGTTTAGCAAATTCAATAAATAAATCGATATTTTCAATTAAAAACGAACTTAAATATGGCGATAGAATAATTAATGAAAAATATCATGGTTATATTTTGAAAAATTATGAAAATGATCTTGGAGAAAATAGTGTATTTGAAACAGATGTTAAAATAATTGATGAGAAATGTTTTAAGTTATTTATTAAACCTAAGGAAGATATTGATAAAATAAAATATATCGATATTTTGGTTGATGATTATTCTTTCAACGAAAGAGTTAAGGAACTTGAATTTGTTATTGAAACTAAAGATGCAATCATTGAAAAAGATATTAAAGCTTTAGAAAATAACAAAATTTTAAAAATGCAAGTTAATAGCGATACAATTATTTTCACAATTGAATATGGTAAAAAAGAAAAAATTATTGGTTTCAATGTTAATGAAATAGTTTATATTCCAAAATCAATGAAGGATATTCATAAAACTTACCATGTTGTATCAGTTGTATTTAATGATGGTGGCAAACTTTATGATTATATTGATCCTAAAAAGTCGGCTTCAGTAGGTGATATAGTCATTGTTGGTACTTATGATGGAAGCAGTAAAGAAGTTAAAGTCATGGAAGTGAAAGATGTCTATGAAGACGAACTTTCACTTCCATTAAATAAGATGTCTTCAATTAAATAGATTTCTTATAAAGTTTTAAAAAAAATAAATAAAGAAACAATGGCTGTTAAAAATTCACCAATTGGAAATGACCACCAAATATTTTGTGTTGGATTGTTTGAATATATAAAAATAAAAGCAAAAGGAACAACAAATATAATTAGTCTAAGAAGGGCAGTAATAAGTGGAGTTATTGCTTTTTGATTTGCTTGAAGTTCACCTTGAATTCCAATAGAAAAGCCCATAAAAATATAGCTAATAGAAGCAATTTGAATGCTAGTTTTACATAATTCAATGATTTCATTATTGTTTGTGCCACTTGCTAAGCCAAATAATGTAGCAATTTGTTTTGCAAAGACCTCAAAAATTATAGTGAAAATTAAACCTAAAGCCGCTGTGTCGATTACACCATTAATTAAAATTGATTTTACTCGATCTTTGTTATTCATTCCTAAATTAAAAGATAATAATGTTATTAATGCATTACTTAAACCAAAACAAGCCATTAATGGAATTTGATATATTTTATAGTAAATGCCATATGTTCCTTGAATAAGTGCGGCATGTTCTATATTTAATCCCATAATTGCTGTTAATACAAACATGCTAATTGCAAGTAAAGCTTGCATAAGCATTGCGGACCATCCAACTTTATATATTGCTTTAATGATTTTAGAATCTGGTTTTAATCCTTCAAATGAATTTTTAACTTCTTTATTAATTGTGTAGTGAAGAATTATGCAAATAATTAAGGAGGCGATTTGACCAATAACAGTAGCATAAGCTGCTCCTGCAATCCCCATATTTAAAGGATAAATAAAGACATAATCTAAAACAATATTAATTACTGCTCCAGAAATTTGAGCAATCATTGAAAGAGAAGTTTTACCACTTGCTTGTAAAAATCTTTCATAAATTGCAAAACCAATACAACCAAAACACAAGCAACAACATATTTTTAAATAAGTCGATCCAAGCGAAATAACTTCTATATCACTTGATAAAATTTTAATAAATTTATCACTAAAAAATAACCCAAAAATTAAGAATATTATTGAAATAATTACGCCAAGAAATATCGCGTTTCCGACGATCTTTTTAGTTTTTTCTTCATCTTTTTCGCCTAAAGATTTGGAAAGTAAAGCATTAACGCCAATTCCTGTTCCAACGCTTACTGCAATCATTAATATTTGAATCGGGAATGCATATGTTAAAGCTAAATTTGCTTTAATTCCTTGCTCGCCCATATTTATAACAAAAATAGTGTCTATTACGTTATAAAGTGATTGTAAAATCATTGATAAAACCATTGGAATTCCAAGTTTCCAAATGGTAGACCTAACTGGCTTATATGCCATTATGTTTTCGTTCATATTTTTACCTCTTTTTCTGCTAATCGGACTTACAATATCAAAAGATAAAAACACATTAACGGCAATGATTTTAATCAATTTTAATTAAAAGTTCAAACGTTTTTACGTTAGAAATTAGAGAAAATTTATGCTAAAATATAATAGATATCGATATTTTTACACAAAATCATCGTAGGATCTTGAAAAAGGGCAAGATTGCATCTTTTATTTTAGGAGGTTAAAAATGTTTGAAGTAAACGAATATGTTTTACACAATTTATATGGTGTCTTGCAAATTATAGATTTTGAAGAAATTGAGTTTAATGGTGCAAAGCAAAAATATTATGTTTTACAATCGCCTTTTAGAACAAATTTAACTGCAAAAATTAAAATCCCTGTTAGCAAAAGCGAATTATTACATGAACTTCCAAAGAAGGAAAAAATTAACGATTTGATTAAAGAATTAAATGAAGTAAAGCCTATTTGGATATCCGAATCTAAAAACAGAATAAAAATTTATGAGACAATATTTTTAGATAGTAATATTGTTGAATTATGTGCTTATTTAAAGGCCCTTAAAAAGCATAAAGATGAAATTAAATTAACAATTAAAGATCGCGATTTTATGAAAAGAGCCGAACAGATTATTTATAGTATTTTTTCAATAGGATTAGGGATAGATTATGCTGATGTTCCTAAATATATTGAAAGTGGGTGTGCAAATCCTAATGTCTAATTTACAAATTATATTTTTAGTTTTTGGAATAGTGCTATTAAGTTTAATAGTGCTTTTTCTTGTATTGTTTTTTGCTGTTGGCATTTTCTTTTACAATACTTCTTTAAAGAGAAAAGATTTAACTGAATATTATGCAAATAATGGTAAAGGAATGGATGAAACTGTTTGCTTAAAAAATGATAAAGAGTTCATCTCAACTCATAAATTTGATGAAGTTTTTATAGAAGCAAAAGATGGAATTAAATTAGCGGCTAATGTTTTGAAGGCAAAAAATATGTCACATAAATACGTTATATTTTTTCACGGTTATAGAGGAACAGTTTTATCTGAATGGTCTAGTTTAATTCATTTATTTTATGACTATGGATACAACATTTATGTTGTTCATGAAAGAGGCAATTGGGATAGTGGTGGTAAATATTTTACAATGGGGCCAAAAGAAAAAGACGACCTTGTTTCATGGGTGAATTATGTTGCGTCTATTGATGAAAAATCAGAAATTTGTTTGTTTGGACATTCTATGGGTGCTCATATTGTTCTCTTGGGGCTTGGTGAAGATTTAAAATCAAATGTCAAATGTGCAATTGCTGATTGTGGTTATAGCGATTTAGACGCTCAATTTTTACACACATCAAAAAATATGATGCATTTAAAATGTTCGAGATTGCTTGTATCTATTGGTGAGCTTTATTGTAAAGTTTTTTATAAAATGCATTTTAATGAAACAACATCAAAAGCTCTTCCAAGATGTAAAACTCCAGTTTGTTTAATTCATGGAACCGCAGATAAATTTGTTCCATACAGCAATTTAAAAATAAACTATGATGCAATACCTAAAGATATTTATAAAGAACAACACACTTTCGAGGGAGCAGCACATTGCTCAAGTGAAACAAAAGACCCCGAAAGATTTTATAAAATTGTAAATAATTTTGTTTCGACTTTTATTAGATAAAAAATTATTATATTTATTATTAAATAAGGTATAGAATTTGTATTGTAACGAGAGGTATTTAAAATGAAATATTGTATACATTGTGGAAAAGAATTGAATGATGATGCTGTTTATTGTACAAGTTGTGGCAAAAAACAAGAAAAACCAAAACAAGAGGTTGTTGAACAAAAAAGCGATGATGGATTAGGTTTTGGTATCGCTTCAATTTGTGTTTTTTGGTTCCCTATTTTATCAATTGTTTTTGGAGTTATCGCTTTAGTTAAAGGTACAAAAACAAATAGAATTGCAACAATTGTTTGTGCTTCTATTGGTTTATTTTTGTCTGTTGTCGCGTTGGTGCTTGAGATAATTGGTTTAGTAGCATCCGTTTCAGCAAATGGTTCTCAAAATTGTTATGCAAATCCAGCTGGTGGATGGGTTTGTTATTAAAAAAATAAAAGCGCATAAATCATGCGCTTTTATTTTGTAATATCCTCAAAAGTACATGGTATAACTTTTGAGATATCTTCAACATTAATTTCGATTACTTCATTTACTTTTCCAGCACTGAAATAGATCGACTCATAATTTTTAGCAGAAATATCAAAAACAGTTTTAAATTGCTTTTTCATTCCAATTGGGGAACAGCCTCCATGTATATAACCGGTTGTTTTTAATAAATCCTTTAATGGAAGCATCTCAATATTTTTCTCATTAACAACTTTAGCAGCTTTTTTAAGGTCCAAAGTTTTAGGTGCAGGAATGCAAAAAACATAATTCATATGTGATTTTCCAACGGTAACAAGTGTCTTAAAATCTTTTTCAGGATCTAAATTTAGATTTTTACAAATTACTTCTGCAGATACAAAAGGCTCACTTGTACATTCCAAGAAATTGTATTTTATTTTTGCTTTATCTAAAATTCTCATTACATTTGTTTTGTTTTCCATAAAATATAGCCTCCAATCATTATAAGTTCATTTATGAGTTTTTTAAAAATTACATATCTTCGAAAAACCATAAATGATTTTTTCTCGAACTATTCATACTTTTTTGTTTTATCTTAGGTACTAAAAAAGCCTTCACGAAGAAGGCCTTTAATTAGTTCTCTTTAGTTGATTTATTGAGGGTTCGATATGCTCTAGCGCTCATTCTAACCTTATAAGGTTTTCCATCAATAAGTATTTGATATGTATGTAAATTAACATTCCATCTTCTACGTGATGTTCTTAAACTGTGTGATCTTGTATTTCCAGATAATGGACCTTTACCTGTAATAGGACATACTCTTGACATTTCGTTTTTCCTCCTTTAAATCAGCGTGATTAATAATAGCACTATAGACAAGTTATTTCAAGAGTTAAATAAATATTTAAAACAAGAAAGAATTACTTTGAAAAATAGTTAAAAAATAGTAATTTTTTTAGTAAAAAAGTGTCAAAAAAATGCGACATTTTTTCTTTTTATACCTAGCATTTTATGATATAATTTTTATGTTATTTTAGGGATAGAAATTAAATGGATTTATTTGATATATTGCCTTCGAATTATTTCTCGATTTTTGCCGGAAAAAATCGAGCTATATACGCAGAAAGTCTTGTTGTACTTTTTGAGCTTTTACAAAACGATGAAGCTTTGATTAATAAACAAGATTATTTAAAAGCCTTAAAAGATAAGAATGCCTCTGTTGTAGAAAAATTTGATTATACTGAAGAAGAAATTGATGATTTAGATGATAGTGACGAGGCTTTGGTTGGGTCATCAGTTAGCAATAAAGCCGCTTTTATTATTAGAAGACTTGAAGAAACTGGTTGGATTAATGTCGCAATTGATCCAGAAAGTTTTGAAGAGACAATTGTTTTGCCACAATATTCGATCGCTTTATTGAAATCATTTAATGAAATTATTACAGATGAAACTGCACCTTATCTTTCTTTGGTTCATTCAACTTATAGTGAACTTAAAGTAGAAGACGAAGAGCCAGATGAATTAATGTATGCTACTTTAGTAAGATGTTACCAAAATACAAAGAAACTCAAAGTTGAGTTAATTACTTTAATTCATTCTATTCGTATTTTCCAAACTAGACTTGGTAAAACATTTGATACAAATACAGTTTTACATTCTTATTTTGATGTTTATAAAACTAAAATTAGTGATAGATATTATCACCCATTAAAAACTTTTGATAGTGTTGCCAAATTTAAAAGACCAATTATTAAAATTTTAGAAAAATGGATTTCAAATAAAGAATTGAGAGAAAAACTTGTTTCGCAGGCTGCTTTAAGCGCTTCAAATAATAACAAAAAAGAAATTGAAAGAGATGTTATTGAAAGAATTAATTATATTACTGATACTTATGAAACAATTAATGAATTAATTTCGTCAATTGATAAAGAGAATAGTGCTTATACAAAGAGTAGTGCTAGTAAGATTCTTTACCTCAATAATACTGATAGAACAATCAAAGGTCATCTTGAAAATATATTTAAATCTTACGCAAAGAACACCTCAAATGGTCGTGAATTAGCAAAGATTTTATCTATGATGCAAGATTGTTCAGGTTTTTCAGAACAAGGATATATTGATAGTGAATCGGTTTCATTACCACTTTTAAGAAAGTTTAAATTTGATGGAACTCCTCTTGAAATTGTTAATTTTGACGATGCTAGCCAATTTATCATGGACAATTTCTTAGAAGAAACCAAAAACATTTATACTGATGAAAGAATTTATGAGTTTATGGAAAAAGCTTTTGGAAGCGATAAAGATTTGAAAACAAAAGATATTTTGCTTCCAAATTTTGATGCGTTTATTTGTTTAATTTTAGCAACAATCAAGAAAGATGATGAAAGTTGTTTCTATACTGTCGAAATTGTTGATGATGGAAAGATTAAAAATGGAGATTATATTATTCCAAACTTGATTTTCCATAGAAAGGAAGCTAACTAATATGTTTGAAGAAGAATTTATTAAAATACCTGTAGCTGATCAACGTGAATTTTCACATGTTGTGAATGTATTGCTTTTAAAAGGTTTTGTGGTTAGAGATATGTTTGATGCTCGTGAGAAAATGATGAGAACCAATCCTAACTACCGTTTTATTGAACGTTATTTTAACCTTATTGAAGATTATCTTAAATATAGTGGTTGGCACATTGAAAAAGATGTTGTTAGTGGTGTAATTTGTTTATCTAACGATTATGAAGAAAATAGATTGAGACTCGATAGAGAAACGAGTTTGCTTTTATTCACGCTTCGTTTAATTTTTGAAGATGAGAAAAAAGAAGGTTCTCAAACTAATGATGCAATCTATATCACAACACCTGGTCTTATAAAAACCATGTTTGAACATGGAATTACCATGCCTGGAAAGAAGTTAAGTGGAAGACAAATTTCTAAGTCTTTAAGATTTTTAGCAAATCACAATATTATTTCAAAAGTTAGTGGAAGTTATGATGAAGGAAACGTTAGTTTCTATATTCTTCCATCAATTGTTTATGCTCTTGATAACAATAAGATTGTTGCTATGAGCGAAGCGTTAGACAAAATTAATAATCAAGGACTTGAAAATACTGCTTTAGGCAGAGAAGAAAACAAGGAGGATAGTTATGAAGACTATAACCAAAATAAGAATAATTAATTGGCATTATTTTTGGAATGAAACTATTGATGTTAAACCAATTGTTTTCTTAACCGGTGTTAATGGTAGCGGTAAATCAACATTAATTGATGCTATTGAAGTTGTTTTACTTGGCGATACAAGTGGTAGAAGTTTTAATAAAGCTGCTATGGAAAAATCAAGCCGTACTTTAAGGGGATATTTAAGAGGAGAAATTGGCGACGATGTTGATAATAACGGATTTAAATATCTTCGTAACGGAAGATTTACTTCTTATATAGTTTTAGAAATTTATGATGATGTGAACAAAGAATATTCACTTATGGGTATTGTTTTTGATTCGTTTGAAGATGGTAGTGAAGAACATCATTTCTTCTCTGTTGATGATAAGATGCCAGAGAATGGATTCGTTGAAAATAAATTACCTTTAGACTATAAACGTTTAAATCAATTCTTAAGCGAAAACTATTCTGGAAAATACCAATTCTTTGATAGCAATAGACAATATCAAGATTTCTTAAAACGTAAATTTGGCGGATTAAAAGATAAATATTTCAGTCTTTTAAAGAAATCAACATCATTTACCCCAATTACAGATATCACGTCATTTATTACACAATATGTTTGTGATCCTCAACAAAATATTGAATTGGGTCATCTTCAAAGCAACATTTTGAATTATAAGAGACTTGAAAATGAAGCTGAAAATATTAAAAAACGTGTTGATAGATTAACAGAAATTAAAAATTTATACGATTTATATAAAGCTCATCAAGATAATTTCCAAATTTCAAAATATATTATTGAAAAATGTGAACTTGAATCTAGTAAACAAAAGCTTGGTGCGTATAAAGATGAAGTTTTAAAATGCTCTCAAAGAATTCGTGAAATTGAATTAGGAATTGCTGAATTTAATGGAAATTTAGCTGAACTTGAAAAACGTAGATTAAGAATTATCCAAGATAAAGCTGATAATGATACAATCCGTTTAACAGATGAACTTTTGAGCGAAAAGAAAGATGCTGAAGAAAAGATTAAATCAATTCAAAGAGATCAAGATATTGTTACACAAAATCTTACAAAATATTGTGATGAATATTTGGTTGCTACAACTAATCTCACAAATGAATTAAGTGCGATAAATAAGGATATTTTGGATGAAGATCGTGTTAGAGAACTAATTGATCTTGAACACGAGGCAATTAAAGTTAAAGATCTTTGCGAAAGCTTCAAAAAAGAAGAACTTAAAAATGTTGCGAATTTAACTAAAGAAAAACTTGAAAACTTTAGAGTTGTTTTAACATCTTTCAAAAATAAAGTTTCTTCATTATCTGTTTCATTAAGTCGTTCTGTTTTCAATATTGAAAAGAAAATTGCAACTTTAAGAGATGATGAGGTCAATATTAAAAAGGGAAGTAAATCTTACGATCAAAGACTTGTTAAAATCAAACATCGTTTAGAAGATGAATTATATGATAAGTATCATAAGCATATTGATGTTGATATTTTTGCAGATTTGATTGATATAAAAGATTTAAGTTGGAGTAACGCAATTGAAGGTTTCCTTTATGGACAAAAATTCAATTTATTTGTTGAACCAAAATATTTCTTGGATGCATATAAAATCTTAAGAAATTTATTACTTGAATATAGATATTATGGAACAAGTTTAGTTGATCAAGAGAGAATAATTGAAAAGAATTATGTTGCTCAAAATGGTAGTTTAGCAGATGAAATTATTACCGATCATGAAGGTGCTAGAGCTTATACAAATTATTTAATTGGTCGATTATATAAAGCAAACTCCATTGAAGAAGCAAGAAATACCATGAATGGTATTACTAAAAATTGTGATTTATATCGTAATTTTGCTCTTCAACAAATTAATCCAAAACTTTATCAAGAATCATTCATTGGTCGTACATTAGATCAACGTTTCTTAGAAGAAAAAGGGAAAGAATTAGCTGCTAATATCAAAAACTTAGAAGTTTATAAAAAGATTAGCGTTTTAATTAATAAAGCTAATGAACTTGAAGTTATTAATACAAACGAAATTGCAAATAACTTCGTTTTAATTGAACGTTCTACACAAATTAAAGGTTTAGAAAACACAATTAAATATGTTGAGGACCAACTTAAAGAACACGACACAACTTTAATTGAATCACTTGATAAACGTTTAAAGGATGTCGAACAAGATATTAAAGATTTGAATGAAAATAAAGAACAATCCTTAATTGAAAAGGGTAATCTTGAAAAAGAAATCGAAAACTTAAAGAAAGAAAAGATTGTTCAAGAAGAAAATTCAATTAAAGTAAAAGAAGATAATTTAAAGAATAACTACGATCCATTCATGGTTGATGAAAAAGCTCTTCCTATTTTTAATGAAGAACTTGAAAAAGGAAAGACTGTTCTTCAAATTTATCAAGAAAACAATGTTAACCTTTCTCGTTTACAATACCTTGTAAATAATATTTTTGGTCAAGTTAGGGTTTTAAGAAGAGATTATGTTAATGACTACCATCTTTCTTATGATCCTGCTGATGAAAATAATGATAAATATGAAGCTGAACTCGTTGAATTTAGAGATGTTGAACTTCCTCAATATCAAGAAAAAATCAATGATAGTTATAATAAAGCAATTCAACAATTTAAGGATGACTTTATCTTTAAATTAAGAAGTGCAATTGAAGATGTTGAAGATCAAATTGAAAACTTAAATACAGCTTTAGCTCAATCTCAATTTGGTAAAGATTCTTATAGATTCACTGTTAAACCAAGTCAAGTTTATCGTAGATATTATGATATGCTTAAAGATGATTTAATTTTGGAAAGTGGCGAAGATGAAACTGAGTTTATCAATAAATATAAAGATGTCATGGAAGATTTGTTTAAGCAAATCGTCGATATTAATGATAAGGGCGATAAAACAAGCGAATTAATGTCCAACATTGAAAAGTTCACTGATTATCGAAGTTATCTCGACTTTGACTTGATTGTTACCAACATTGACACAAAAGATGAGCAAAGACTTTCAAAGATGTTAAAGAAGAAATCTGGTGGTGAAACTCAAACCCCATTCTACATTAGTGTTCTTTCTTCTTTTGCTCAACTTTATCATGTTCACGAAGAAGGTGAGCTTGCAAATACAATTCGTATTATAATATTTGATGAAGCATTCTCTAAAATGGATAGAAATAGAATTAAAGAAGCTGTCCGTTTATTAAGAAAATTCAATTTACAGGTCATTTTAAGTGCTCCAAGCGACAAGGTTGCTGATATTAGCGAACTTGTTGATGAAACACTTGTAACTTTACACGACAAAAACAGCAGTTGCGTAAGGCTATATGAAAAAAGGCAAAAATAGTTAATAATATTTCTAAGGAAGGAGAAATTATATGGCTAAAAAAGTTGTTGCGATGATTCTTGCTGGTGGAAAGGGTACGCGTCTTCAAGCATTGACAAAGAAGATTGCTAAACCTGCGGTTTATTTTGGAGGGAAATATCGTATTATCGATTTTAGTCTTTCCAATGTTGCCAACACTGGTATCTCCCTTTGTGGAGTTTTAACTCAATATGAGTCTGTTGCTTTAAACAATTATATTGGGGATGGGGAAAAATGGGGCTTTAACGGAGTCCAATCTCTTTGTGTTGCTCTTCCTCCACGTCAAACTGAAGAAGGTTTGAACTGGTATGAAGGAACTGCCGATGCAATCTATCAAAATCTTGATTTCTTAGATGGTCAAGATCCAGATTATGTATTAATTTTGTCAGGAGATCATATCTATAAAACTACTTATAATGAAATGATTGAACTCCATGAGAAAAATAATGCAGCTTGTACAATTAGCGTTATTGAAGTTGATTGGAAAGAGGCTTCAAGATTTGGTATTTTGGAAGTTGGAGACAATGATAAAATTACAAAATTCGTTGAAAAACCAAAAGAACCAAAATCAAATTTAGCTTCTATGGGTGTCTACATTTTCAATTATAAAGAACTTAGAAAAGCTCTTGTTGAAGATCATAAGGATCCAAAGAGTGAACACGATTTTGGAAAGAACATTATTCCAAGTTTCTTAGCTCAAGATAAGCCAATCTATGCATATAGATTTAAAGGATATTGGAGAGACGTTGGAACTTTACAAAGTTTACATTTAGCAAATATGGAACTTTTACCATCAAAGAGAAATAGCGATACTATTGATTTTGATGAATTCCCAACAATTTATTCTGAAGATACTCACTCACAACCACAATTTATTGCAAGTGATGGTGTAGTTAAAGATTGTTTAGTTAACCAAGGCGCTGTAATTCATGGCGATGTTTACCAATGTGTTATTTCTAATGAAGTAATTGTTGAAAAAGGTGCTATTGTTAAAAATAGTGTTTTGATGCCAGGTGTTACAATTAGCAAAGATGCCTATGTAAATAATGCAATTATTTCTCCAGGAACTACTATTAAAGAAAAAGAAGTTATAAATAAAGATAGCAATGATGTTGTATTAATCGACTACGAAAGGAGTTTACAATAATATGAATAATGTAATTGCTCTTATTGATTTACATAATCAATCAAATTTAGGTTTATTAACAAAAAATCGTCCAATTGCTTCAACTACTTATCTTGGTCGTTATGCATTTATTGATTTTACTTTATCAAATTTAACCAATAGTGGTGTTGATGAAATTGGTATCTTAGTTAGAGATCATAGTCGTTCGATCATTAAACATCTTGGTGGTAAAAATACTTACTTAAGAAATCCAAAAACTGGATTCCAAAATATTTTCCTTAATGAAAAAGGGTTATTAAATCCTCAATTAAATACAGATATTCATAATATTATCGAAAATGATTGGTTCTTGTATGATTCCAATGTTAAATATGTCGTAATTTGCCCAGTTAATTTTATTGGTCATGTCGACTATAACAAAGTTATTGAAGAACATATTAAAGCAAATCGTCAAATGAGTTGCTTAGTTGCAAATGTTGAAAATGCTGATGATCCATCTTTATATCGTGCAATGCGTTGTGTTGTTGATCCAATAGGTGATGTTCAAAAATTCGAAACAAACGATTGCAGAACTAAAAAAGCAACAATTTGTCTTGAAGTTTATGTTTTTAATGTTGATTACTTAAAAGAAATTTTAAAGAAAGCTGATGATATTTCGCAAATGTTTACCATCAATGATTTAGTTAAGTATTTATCAACATATATTGAAAAAGTTAATGCAATTGAACATAAAGGTGAATTTAGAAGAATTGCAAGTTTAAGTGACTATTTCAATGTTTCTATGGAAAGTATCGATAATCATAAACTTATGACTGAAACTTTATTCCCAGAAGATTGGCCAATCTATACATTAACTCATGATACACGTCCAGTTTTATATGGTGAAAAATGTAAAGTTAGCAATTCTTTAATTGCTAATGGTTGTACAATCAATGGAACTGTTAAGCATTCGGTTTTATCACGTGATGTTATTGTTGAAGAAGGCGCAACTGTTGAAAATTGCGTTGTATTTACCAACACTGTTGTTAAAAAAGGTGTTCACCTTAAAAATTGTGTTGTTGATAAACATTGTGTTTTCGAAACTAAGAAAGATGTTGAAGGAACAAAAGAAGAACCATTATATATCCCACAAGGAGCTCATATTTAGATTATGAATATTGTAATGGTAGCAAGCGAAGCTAATCCGATATACAAGACTGGTGGTTTAGCAGACGTAATTTATGCTCTTAGCAAACAATTTGCTAAGATGAATCATAATGTTTCAATTATTGTTCCTTATTATACGAAATGTGGTAAATATCAAAAACTTAAAGTAAAACCTGTTTTTAAATTAACTACGTCAATGAATTGGCGTAAGTTTGAATTTGAAGTCTTTAACGAAGAGATTGATGGAATCGAATATTTCTTCATTAAAAATGATCAATATTTTGATCGACCAAATTATTATGGTTATTATGATGATGGCGAAAGATTTGCATTTTTTGCAAATGCTGCAATTGAAGTTTTGAAGGCTTTGCCTTTCAAAGCGGATATTGTTCATGTTCATGATTGGCAACCTGGTATGATTCCATGTTTGCTTAAAGAAAAATATAAAGACGAAGAATCATTAAAAGGAATAAAAACTGTTTTAACAATTCATAATCCTTTATTTAAAGGATATATAGGAAGTGGTTCTTTATGGGATTTATATGGATTACCATTTAATTTATATGAGAATGGTAATGTTCAGTTTGAAAATCAAGTCTCTACTTTAAAAGCTGCAATTCATTATGCTGATAAGATTTCTACTGTTTCACCAACTCATGCTTATGAACTTACAACTCCAGAAGGAAGTAAAGGTTTATGGTATGAAATGGTTTTAAGAAAATATGATTTTGAAGGTATCTTAAACGGCATGGATTATGGAGAATTCAATCCAGCAAAAGATAAATCGATTTATAAAGAATATTCGGTAGATAACGCTCTTGAAGGCAAAAAAGCTAATAAAGTAGCATTTTGTAAAGAGCATGGGTTAGATCCAAAACTTCCAATGTTTGCTGTAGTTTCAAGATTGACAAATCAAAAAGGTTTGGATTTGATGTTCTCCATGGCTGATTTTGTTACGAATAATGGCGGTATTTTTGCTGTTTTAGGTAGTGGCGAAAAATATGCTGAAGATTTCTTTGATAACTTGATTAGAAGAAACCCAAAACATACTTATGTATATATTGGATATAATGATGATATTGCTCATAAACTTTATGCGGCTAGCGATTTCTTCATCATGCCAAGTGCTTTTGAACCATGCGGGTTAGGCCAAATGATTGCTCAAAGATATGGAAGTCTTCCAATTGTTAGAAGAACAGGTGGTCTTAAAGACAGTGTCGCGCCATACAATATTGAGCTTCATAACGAAAAAACTGCTGATGGATTTGGCTTTGAAAATTATAATGTTATTGATGCAATTGGTTGTTGTTCAAGTGCAATGATTGTTTATAACGAAAAGAAAATTCTTAAGTCAATGGTCACTAATGCTATGAAGAGAGATAATACATGGGCTAAGAGCGCTGAAAAATATATCGAACTTTATGAAGGCGCTTTAAAAAAGTAAAATTTTAAAACTTTAGACTATATCAATAAAAGGTCATTTATGAATTTAAATGGCCTTTTTAAAACCATAAATGACACCTTAAAAGTCAACTATGATTGTGGTTATTTATTTGAATTTGTGGTAATATAATTTGGCTAACGTGAACTAATTTATTAAGCGATTTATAGAGAGTTAATGGTTGGTGAAAATTAACAATTGCGAAATAAAATCTCATCACAAAAAAGTTAGAAAAAAGAGTGCATTTATTGTTTAATAAATGAATTAAGGTGGTACCGCGTAATTAAACGTCCTTAAATTGGACGTTTTTGTGTTTTTAAAGGAGAAATGCTATGAGTTACGATTTTATTGCAGTTGAGAAAAAATGGAAAAAGTATTGGATTGACCATAAGAGTTTCGCTTGTGATACTTATGATTTTAGCAAACCTAAATACTATGTTTTGGATATGTTTCCATATCCATCAGGTGAAGGTTTACATGTTGGTCATCCTGAAGGTTATACCGCAACTGATGTTGTTGCGCGTATGAAAAGAATGCAAGGATTCAATGTTTTACATCCAATTGGTTGGGATGCTTTTGGTCTTCCTGCAGAACAATATGCAATGAAGATGAATGAACATCCATGGGGTTTCACTGAGAAAAACATCAACCATTTTAGAGAGCAAATTCAATCATTAGGTTTTTCATATGATTATGATAGAGAAGTTACAACTTGCGACCCAACCTACTATAAATGGACTCAATGGATTTTTCTTAAAATGTATGACAAGGGTTTAGCTTATATTGCAAATAAACCTGTTAATTTTTGTCCTGCTTTAGGGACTGTTTTGGCTAATGAAGAAGTCATTGATGGTAAATCAGAAAGAGGCGGATTCCCAGTTATTAGAAAGCCAATGAAACAATGGGTTTTGAAAATTACTGCTTATGCAGATAGACTTGCTAGCGATTTAGAAGATCTTGATTGGCCAAAATCTACTATTGAACTTCAAAGAAACTGGATTGGGAAATCTAAAGGTACAGTCATTACTTTTAATGTTAAAGGAACTGACAAAACGTTTGAAGTTTTTACAACTAGAGCTGATACTTTATTTGGTTGTTCATATTGTTGTTTAGCTCCTGAACATCCACTTGTTAAAGAAATTACAACTAAAGAACAAGAAAAAGAAATAAATGAATATATAGAAAAAGCAAGTTCAAAGAGTGACCTTGATAGAACTGAATTAAATAAAGATAAAACTGGCGTTTTTACTGGAAGTTATGCAATTAATCCAATTAATAATGAAGAAGTTCCTATTTATATTGCAGATTATGTTTTAGCAAGCTATGGAAGTGGTGCAGTTATGGCCGTTCCAGCTCACGATGAAAGAGATTATGCTTTTGCCAAAAAATATAATTTACCAATTAAAAAGGTTATTGAAAGCGATGTTAGCGAAGCTGCTTTTACGGAAGATGGAGTTCATATTAATAGCGATTTCATCAATGGTTTAAATATTGCAGATGCTAAAGAAGAAGTTACTTATAAATTAATTGAACTTGGTAAAGGTGATTTTAAAGTTAATTACAAACTTAGAGATTGGTTATTCTCAAGACAAAGATATTGGGGAGAACCAATTCCAATTTATCATTTTGATGATGGAAGTTTAGGAAGGGTAAAAGATGATGATTTACCACTTGTTTTACCAGAAATGGATAAATATGAACCATCTGGAAATGGGGAGTCTCCACTTTCTAGACTTACTGACTGGTTAAATGTTACAGTTGATGGCAAACATGCTTTAAGAGAAACAAATACTATGCCTCAATGGGCTGGAAGTTGCTGGTATTTCTTAAGATATATCGATCCACACAATGAAAATGCAATCGCGGATAAAAAACTGTTAGATCATTGGTTGCCAGTTGATCTTTATGTAGGCGGTCAAGAACACGCTACATTGCATTTACTTTATGCAAGATTTTGGCATAAATTCCTTTATGATGAAGGCGTTGTTAGCGTTAAAGAACCATTCAAAAAATTATTCCATCAAGGAATGATTTTAGGTGCTAATGGTGAAAAGATGTCTAAATCTAGGGGTAATGTTATTAATCCTGATGTAGTCGTTAATAAATATGGCGCAGATTCGCTTAGACTTTATGAAATGTTTATGGGACCACTTGAAGCTTCATTACCATGGAGTGATGGTGGACTTGAGGGTGCAAAGAGATTTATTGATCGTGTTTATAGAATTATTGACACTCCAGAAATGTTTAATAAATTTAAAGACACTAATAGTGGAGAATTAGATTATATTTTCAATTTTACAGTTAAGAAAGTTACTGAAGATTATGAAAATTTGCAATTTAATACTGCGATTTCACAAATGATGGTTTTTGTAAATGAACTTTATAAAGCAAAAGAAATTTATAGACCATACTTTGAAGATTTTGTAAAAATGTTTGATTGTGTTTGTCCATTTATGGGTGAAGAAATTTGGAATAAGTTAGGGCATAAAGATTTAATTACTTATGAAAAATGGCCAACTTATGATGAAAGCAAACTTGTTTTAAATAAAATTAAGATTGCTGTTCAAGTTAATGGAAAATTAAGAGACACAATCGAAATTGAAAAAGATGCGGAAAATAATATTGTTGAAGAAGCTGCATTAAATAGTGAAAACGTTAAGAAAAACATTGATGGTAAGACAATTGTTAAAGTTATTGTTGTTAAAAATAGAATTGTTAATATAGTGGTGAAATAAATGGAAATTAGTAAGAGAATTAGTGAAGAATTAAATTTAAAGTTAACTAGTGTTGAATCTGCTATAAAACTTTTAGATGAAGGAAATACTGTTCCTTTCATTGCTCGTTATAGAAAAGAGGCAACTGGTAATTTAACTGATGTTGACTTAAGAAATCTTGAAGAAAGA
Source organism: Gemmiger formicilis (assembly GCA_963626345.1). GTDB lineage: Bacteria > Bacillota_I > Bacilli_A > RFN20 > CAG-826 > Onthovivens. Next base: position 32,961 of record CAVFXI010000017.1, read on the forward strand.
CTCATTTATCTAAGAAATCTTGAAGCAAGAATTGAAACAGTTTTAAAGTCAATTGAAGAACAAGGAAAATTAACTGATGAACTTAAAGAAAAGATTTTAAATGCAAAAACCTTATCTGAAGTCGAAGATCTTTATAGACCTTATAAACCAAAAAAGAAAACAAGAGGTTCGATTGCTCGAGAAAAAGGCCTTGCTCCTCTTGCAAAAACCATATATGAGCAACAAAAAGTTGATGATTTTGATGCATATGTTTCATCTTTTATAAATGAAGAAAAGAAAGTTTCAACAAAAGAAGAAGCTTTACAAGGTGCTTTAGATATTATTAGTGAAGACATTAGCGATGTTGCTGAATATAGACAATATATCAAACTTTTTATCTTTAATAATGGATTAATTGTTACTAAAGAAGCTCAAAAAGATGAAAAAGATACTTATGCAATGTATGCAGATTATAAAGAGGCAATCAAGACAATTCCTGCCCATAGAATTTTAGCAATTAATCGTGGCGAAAAAGAAAAATGTTTGAAGGTTAAACTTGATTATCATGAAAATGTAATTAACGATTACATTGCAAAAGATGTTATTAAAAAGAATTTATATTTAGATTTATTACATAATGCTATTGATGATAGTTTAAAAAGACTTATATTCCCAAGCGTTGAAAATGAAATTAGGAGCGATTTATTTTCAAAAGCCGAAGACAAATCAATTGCTGTTTTTAAGAAAAACTTATATCAATTATTAATGTATCCACCAGTTAAAAACAAAACTATTTTGGGCTTTGATCCTGGTTTTAGAACAGGATGTAAATATGCTTTAGTTGATGGAAATGGTGTTCCTAGTTTGATTGGTCATAGTTACATTACTGCAAATTCTAGTGCCCAAGTAGAACGTTCAATATCTGAATTAACTTCAATTTTAAAAAAATACAAAATTGATTATATTGCTTTAGGAAATGGTACCGCTTCAAGAGAATCAGAAGTTGTCTTGAACAAAATTTTAAAAGACAATAACATCAATTCTAAGATATTTATTGTTAATGAAAGTGGAGCTTCTGTTTATAGTGCGAGTAAACTTGGCGAACAAGAATTTCCAAAGCTTGCTGTAGAAGAAAGAAGTGCTATTTCGCTTGCTCGTAGAGTACAAGATCCATTAGCTGAACTTGTTAAAATAGACCCAAAGGCAATTGGTGTTGGTCAATATCAACACGATATGGACGAGAAAAAACTTGATTTCAGCCTAACAAATGTCGTTGAAGATGCTGTTAATAATGTTGGAATAAATGTTAATACAGCTTCAATTAGTTTATTGAATTATGTTTCTGGTATTTCAAAAGCATTGGCTAAAAATATTTTTGAATATCGTAGTAAAAATGTATTTAAAAATAGAGAAGATCTTAAAAATGTTAAAGGCATGGGTGAAAAAGCATTCGAACAATGCGCTGGTTTTTTAAGAATTATCGATGGAAATAATCCACTTGATAATACAAGTGTTCACCCAGAAACCTATAATGTTGCAAATAAGATTTTAAAGTCTTGCAATATTGACTTAGAAAATGATTCTGATGAAGAAAGAAATTTTAAACTAGATAAGGTTAATAAAAATGACATTATTAAAGAAACTGGTATTGGCTTAGAAACTTTAGAAGATATTATTTCAGAACTTAGAAAACCAGGAAGAGATATAAGAGACGATGTTAAAATTGTTGAACTTAATAATGATGTTAAAGACATTAAAGATTTAAAACCAGGGATGATTTTAAATGGAACTGTTCGTAACATTATGGATTTTGGTATATTTGTTGATATCAATGTTCACCAAGATGGTTTGGTTCATATTAGCGAACTCGCAAATAAATATGTTAAAGATCCTGCCGATTTATTTAATGTTAACGACATTGTTAAAGTTAAAGTTATTGGCGTTGATGTTGCTAAAAAAAGAATTAGTTTATCTATTAAACAAGTTGAATAGTAAATTAAAGATTTTATAATAATCATTGTTCACGACACCTTTTAAGGGTTGTAGAAAGGAAAATTATGGTATTAACTGTAGATATTGGCAATACTTTAATTAAATTAGGACTTTTTGATGGGGATTCATTAAAGAACGTCTTCAAAATTAATGCTAATCGAAATTTAAGTAGTGATGAGTATGCCAAAGAAATTTATGAACTCATCAAAGTAGAGAAACTAGAAGGGGCTATCATTTCAAGTGTTGTTCCTTTATTAACTCATGTTTTAGTTTATGCGATTAAAAGAGCTTATAAAATCGAGCCTTTAGTTGTTAATAAAAATTTAAAAACAAAATTACCTATTAAAATTGATAATCCTAGTGAATTAGGAAGCGATCTTTTATGTGGAGCGATTGGCGCTTTAAAAAAATATAAAGCCCCTTTAGTAGTTGCTGATTTAGGCACTGCCACTAAGATGTTTGTTGTTGATAAAAGCGGAAATTTAATCGGCGGAATGATTACTTGTGGCATGAAAATTAGTTTACAAAGTCTTGTAACTAATACTTCACAATTAATTGAAACTCCTCTTGAAAAACCAAAACATATTATTTCAAAAAATACAAAAGAGTGTATCCAATCAGGTATTGTTTATGGTCAAGCTTTCATGGTTAGCGAATTTGCTAGACGTATGGAAAAAGAACTTGGATATGAACTAAATAGAGTTTTAACTGGTGGTTCTAGCTTTGTTATAAAAGATCAAATTGTTTGTTTTGAGTATGAACCAAATTTAACTTTAGATGGTTTATATGAAATTTATAAATTAAATAAATAGGTGAGTTTATGCAAAATAGAATTTTATTAAAGCAAATAGCAATAGATGCTTTATTTATCGCTTTGCTCGCAATTTTTTCATTTGTGCCATATATTGGATTTATCCAAGTTGGACCTATTTCATTTACGACAATTCATGTAATTGTTTTAGTTGGAGCAGCTTTCTTTGGTTGGAAACGTGGATTATTATATGGATTCTTTTTTGGGATTTTTAGTCTATTTAAAGCAATACAATTTCCAAATACAGTTGATTATTTTTTCTTAAATCCATTCATTTCAGTGTTACCAAGAATGTTATTTGGACTTATATCTGGCTTAGTTTTTGATTTAATTAAAAAGAAACATTCATTTAAATTATTTGTTGGATTATTATTTCCAATTTCGGCAGTTTTAACATTTTTACATACTTTTTTAACACTTAGTTGTTTCTATGTTTTTGGGGTTTTAGATATTTTTAAGATTACAGCCATACTTGGTTTAAAAGAACTCATGGATGGATTTTTAAACACCTATCCTTCTTTTTGGGCGTTCATAATTGCAATGGTTACATTTGGTGCGGTTTGTGAAATGATTGTTGCAACAATAATTGTTCCTTCTATTTACTTAATGATAAATAAAATTTATCATATTAATAGTTTTGAAAATAACCTAGAAAATAAGAAGAAGGAGTAGACTATGGATTATAAAAAACTCTGCAAAAATTACGAAGAAGAAGCAATAAAAACATTGCAAGGTGCGATACAAATTAACAGTGTTTATGATGAAAAAACAGTGAGTAAAGAAATGCCTTATGGTAAGGGCGTTCATGATGTAATGGAATATATGAAGGGTGTCGCTTTAAAGGATGGATTTAGTGTTGATACTTGCGACGGAAGATGCCTTGAAATATCTTGTGGCGAAGGTGAACACGTTGTTGGTATATTTGCCCATTTAGATGTTGTACCTGTTAGTGGAAAATGGACATATCCTGCTTTTGGCGCTGAAATTCATGATGAGGTCATGTATGGCAGAGGGACTAGCGATGATAAAGGACCTGGGATTGCTGCTTATTATGCTTTAAAAGCCTTAAAAAATGCTGGTTTAGTTAAAGGTTTCAAAGTAAAACTTGTTTTTGGCGGAGATGAGGAAAGAGGATCATCGTGCTTAGATTATTATTTCCATACTTTAAAGAAGCCAGATGTTACTTATGGATTTACTCCAGATGGAGATTTTCCATTAATTTATGGTGAAAAGGGTATTAGAGATTATAAATATGAAGGTAAAGTTGATTTAGGTCCAGTCCAATATATAAAGGCTGGTGTCGTTTCAAATGCAGTAATTGATAGTGCAATCGTTACAACATTAGAAGGCAAAAAGTTTAAAGACTATTTAGAAAATCATAAGGATTTTAAATATAAAATTGTTAGTGATGAAGGAGATAAAATCACAGTTGAATTTATCGGACTTTCAGCTCATGGCTCAACTCCTGAACTTGGAATTAATTCTGGCTTAATCATGCTTAAAGCATTAGGAGAATGCTATGGATTGTCATTTTTAAATAAATTATATGATTTATATCAAGATCCAAATGGCAAAAGAATGAATGAATTTTATGAAACACAATTTCTTGGAGTTACAACTTATAATGTTGGCATGATTAACTATGAAAATGGGAATTTTGAATTAGTTGTTAATTTTAGATATCCAGAAAATGTTGATAGTGAAAAGGTCATTAATGAAATTGAAAAGATGACAGATCTTAAAATTATTAAAAAGAACCCACAACCAGTTGTTTATTTCAATCCTGAAACAACACCATTCATTCTTGCGCTTGCAAAAGTATATGTTGATGAAACTGGCGATACAATTAATAAGCCAATGGCAATTGGCGGTGGAACATATGCTAAAGAAGCAAAAAATATTGTTGCTTTTGGAAGCCATTTCCCAGGGAAAGAAGATAGAATTCATGGTGCTGATGAAAAGATAGATTTAGAAGATTTCTACTTAAGTATGCCACTTTATGCACATGCAATAGTTGAATTAGGTAAATTGAAATAATGAGAGTTAAATTTAAGAGATGGGCTGTTGATTATTTAGAGGAATCTAAAGAAAATCAATTCAATCTATTAGATGAGGATAAAAATAAGTTATCCTCATTTATTAATGAAAAAAAGACTTATATTGAAATTGGGCCAGGTAAAGGTGAATTTATTCTTTCGCTTGCATCTAAATTTCCTGAATATAATTTTATTGTTATTGAATTAAATAAAACTATTTCTGGAATATGTCTTAAAAAAATAGATGAATCAAAATTAACTAATGTTAAGTTGGTTGCTGGAGACTTTTATTTATTTGCTAATCAAATTGATAAAAATTCTATTGAAGGAGTCTTCTTAAATTTTAGTGATCCATGGCCAAAAAGAAAACATGCAAATAGAAGATTAACCAGCGATAGATTCTTATTAAATTATGCTTATATTCTTAAGATTGGCGGCAAAATTATTCAAAAAACTGACAACATAGATTTATTTAATTATTCTTTAGAACAATATAAAGCAAATAATTGGCAAATAAATGATGTAAATTTAGAGTATAATATCTTAGATAATTTTGATGCCGAAACTGAATATGAACATAAATTCAAATCTAAAGGAAACAAAATATATCGAGTAATCGCTGAGAACACTAAAGAAACAAAAGTAAGGGAAAAAGAAAATGAAATACGCAATTTATTATAACTACAAAACAATTGGTGATGTGCTAGTTATTATTTTTGATAGCAATGCGCATCCAGATAAAGTTAAAAAAAGTAATGATGTTGTAGGATTATATAAAGATGACATATTAGTTGGTATTAATATTTTGAATTTTAGCGAAATTATGAAACTCAAAGTTGACGGATTCATTCCTGTCATTAATAAAAAAATGTTAGAAATAATTAATGATACTTTAGCAAATGCAGGTTTTGAACCTTTAGAAGAACAAAAAGAATCAGGTTTTAGAGTGGCTGAAATTATTGAATGCGAAGAACATCCAGATTCAGAACACCTCCATATTTTAAAAGTAAATGTTGGCAACAATGAGATTTTAGATATTGTATGTGGCGCTTTTAATGCACGTGTTGGATTAAAGTGCGTTTGTGCGCTACCTTATACATTTATGCCAAATGGTCAACAAATCATTCCTTCTAAGTTGCTTGGAATTCAATCGAATGGAATGCTTTGTAGCGGTAGAGAACTTGCTCTCCCAGGTTATGAAGGGAAACATGGTTTACTCGAACTTGATGAAAATTCAGTGGTTGGATCTGATTTTTTCAAGGAAGTTGTTGAATAATTTTAAACATCTAATTATTTCTTAAGTGGTTTTCTTTTGATGGAAAGCCACTTTTTTAATGTTTGGATTATAAAATATGTGCTATGAAAATAAATTTAAAAACAAATGAAAAATTTTCACAATTTTTTACATTTTGTAATTATAATGCTATAATAAAAATGCTTTTGGAGGTGAATTTATGGATAACCTTAAAGAAAGAGTAACGATTTATGAAGTAGCGAAAGCAAGTGGGGTTTCTTTAGCTACTGTTTCAAGAGTCATTAACAATAGTGACTCAGTTAAAGAAGATACAAAAAAGAAAGTTTTAGGAGTAATAAAAAGACTTGGCTATAAACCTAGTGGTTTGGCTCAAGCTTTAGCGACTAATAAAACTACAAATATTGGTGTTATTATTCCTAGTGCAAATTATGTTTATATTTCAAACCTTTTAAATGGTGTTTGTGAAGTTTGTAGAGATAAAGGATTTAGTGTTTCTCTTTATACAACTTCTCATTCAAGAGAAGATGCTTTATCTTGTCTAGAAAAAGTTATTAAATCACATGTTGATGGTGTTATTGTTTTTGATGATGAACTTGGGCCTGATGATTTAGTTATTTTTAATTCATATTCTGTGCCAGTTATCGCAATTAATAATAACTTTACAGCAAGCAAAATTGGATCAATTAGTTTCGGCTATGAACATTTAATTAAATCTATTATTCAAGATTATTTCAATAGAGGCGATAAGAAGATGACTTTCTTACATGTTCATAATGCAGGAAGATTACTTGCTCGTGTTGAAAATGCTTTTATTAAAACTCACGTTGAAGCGGATAGAGAATACGACATTATGAATTGCGATGATAGTTATACAAGAACATATCGTGATTTTATGGAAAGATTTAAAACAAGCCATAAAGAATATGTTATTGCTTACAGAGATTCTATCGCTGCAGCCGTACTTAATGCAGCTACGGATAGTGGTTTAAGAGTTCCAGAAGATGTTGAAGTTCTTTCGATTATTGGAACTAAATATAGTAATATTTTCCGTCCACAAATTAGTAATATGTACATTGATAACCAGGAAGTAGGGCGAAGAGCAATGTATATGTTAATAGATTTGATTAATGATAATTTAGTTGAGAAACAATATAAATTTGAATCTGTTTATATTAAGAAAGATTCTACTCGTTTTTAATTGTTAGTTTATTTAAAATTTGTATAATAAATAAGGTATTTGTTAGGAGAAATAATTTATGGATATTTACGATACTTTTATACGTTCAATTTATGACTTTCCAATTAAAGGAATTAACTTTAGAGATATCACTCCACTTTGTGCGGATGGAGATGCTTTCCATCAAGTTATTATGGATATGAATAAGGAATTACCATCGTATGATAAATATGACAAAATAATTTGCGCTGAAAGTAGAGGATTTATTTTTGGAGCACCTCTTGCTGCTCAAAATAACAAAGGCTTAGTTTTAGCAAGAAAACCAGGAAAACTTCCTCTTGTTGGTTATAAAGTCACTTATAAACTTGAATATGGAGAAGCAAGTATTGAAATTCCAAAAGGAGCTATCAATCCTGGAGATCGTGTCATTATTCTTGACGACTTAATTGCTACTGGTGGTAGTGCAAAAGCTATGGTTGATCTTGTTAAAGAGTCTGGTGGTATTCCAATTATGGCTTTATTCTTGATTGAATTACGTAGTTTACAAGGATATAAAAATTTAGGAATTCCTACTAAAGCAATTGTAAGTTATGGATTGCATACTGGGGATTTATTACAAATTGATAAGAATCATGAAAACTTAGTTACATTTGTTGATAAAGCAAGTGATGATGAGTTAAATTGCAAAGATAAAAATGGTAAAGACATTACGGTTAACAAAAAAGATATTATTTCAATTGTTCAAAAAGATTCTGATGGTCGTTTATCTTACATCAGATATAGAGATTAGTTAAAACTTTGTTTATTATTTGGAGAAGATTATGGCAAATATTATTGATGATTTAAATTGGCGTGGTCTTATTAAGGATTATAGCGACCAAGAAAAAATGAGAAAGTTACTTGAAACTCCTCAAACTATTTATTGTGGTTTTGATCCAAGTGCATCAAGTTTACACCTTGGTAATTTTGTTATGATTTCAATCTTAATGAGATTGCAACAAGCTGGTCATAGAATTATTGCTCTTGTTGGTGGTGGAACTGGTATGATTGGCGATCCAAGTGGCAAGAGCAAAGAAAGAAATTTACTTGATAAAAACGCTACTAAAGCCAATGCTGACGCAATCTATAATCAACTTACAAAATTCTTACATTTTGATGATCCATCAAAAGGAAAAATGGTTAACAATTACGATTGGCTCTCGCAAATTTCACTCTTGGATTATCTTAGAGATTATGCAAAATACTTTAATGTTTCGTATATGATTAATAAGGATATCGTTAAGAGTAGACTTGAAGCTGGTATTAGTTTAGCTGAATTTTCATATATGACTCTTCAATCAATTGATTTCTTAAAGTTACATGAAATTGAAGGTGCAAACATTCAAATTGGTGGAAGCGATCAATGGGGTAACTTGACTGCTGGTCTTGAATTGATTAGAAAAGTACAACCAGATGCCGAATGCGAAGTCATGACTGCAAATTTGATCACTAGAAGCGATGGAAAGAAGTTTGGAAAATCTGAAGATGGCGCATTATTTTTAGATCCAAAACTTACTTCACCATATAAAATGTATCAATTCTTTATTAACCAAAGTGATGAAGATAGTGTTAAGTATATTAAAATTTTCACTTTCTTAAGCAAAGAAGAAATTACCGAAATCGAAAAAGAACATTTAGCAAACTTAGGGCAAAGAATTGCTCAAAAACGTTTAGCTTATGAAGTTGTTAAAATTATTCATGGTGAAGATGCTGCTAATGAAGCAATTAAAATGAGTGAATGCTTATTTAAAAATGATTTTAAAGATTTAAAAGAAGAACAAATTGAAGAATTGTTCCCAAAGAATATGATTCATGAAGTTAGTGGTGAATTTTCATTAGTTGATTTAGTCATTGAAGCAGGTGCTGCTTCATCAAAAAGAGAGGCTCGTGAATTTATTAAAAACGGAGCAATCTTAATTAATGGCGAACAAGAAAAAGATGAAAATAAAGTTCTTGGCGCTAAAGATGGTCTCTTTAATAAATATATTATTTTAAGAAGAGGCAAGAAAAACTATTATTTATTGAAATTTTAAAAAAATCGGGATTTCCCGATTTTTTTATGCAAATTTCATATACGTTTCGCGCTCTTTTATGGAATTGTCATACTTGAAACTAGAAATTTCAAGTATGACTTTTTTTAAATCCGATTGTTAAATGATATAGTTTTTGCATTAAAAAAGAGAACCTCTCGGTTCTCTAAATTGCTTAAACTATAATAATCTGTTGTAGTATTCAACGATTTGAGATTCTTGAATTTCTGGAGTTAATTCATTTCTCTCTGGTAATCTAACAAATTTGCAAGTTTTCTTTTCAGCATCTAATTCAACGTATTTAACAGTTGCTTCATTTTTAGCAAGTGAATCTTTAATAACTTTTAAATCTTGACTGCTTTCTTTAATACTGATAACATCACCAACTTTACAAATAACGCTTGGAATATCAACTTTTTTACCATTAACACAAATGTGTCCGTGATTAACAAGTTGTCTTGCAGCTTTTCTAGTTGGAGCGAAGTTAGCTCTGAAAACTAAATTATCTAATCTTGATTCAAGAATTCTCATGAATGCAAGACCAGTAATTTCTCCTGACTTACTAGCAATAATGAATAATCTACGGAATTGTCTTTCGTTAACTCCATACATATTTCTTAATTTTTGCTTTTCAGCTAATTGTTTTCCATATTCTGAAAGTTTTTTCTTGTCAGCGCCATGTTGACCAGGAGCAGTTTGTCTCTTTCTGAGTTCTTCTCCAGTTCCAAGAATTGAAAAACCTAATCTTCTAGATTGTTTCCAAACAGGTTTAGTATTTCTCATATGTTTGATTTCTCCTTTCTTTATATTTGCACATAAAGATCGGTTTAAATTCCATTCTTCGACTGAAGTAATTAGAGATTTCGCCTTTTAAGCATAGGTTACTTTACTTCCTTTTTGGTCACTTCATCAGACAAGAAGTATTTAAATGCTTCATTTATATGCCCATAAAATATACATAATTTTGAAAATATTTTCAATAGTTTTATGGATGGCGAAAAAATTATCAAGCAATATCTTTTTTAAACAATAGTAAATAATGCCTTTTTAGTATAAAATACTAAATGTATAAAAAAAGAAGGTAATTTGTTATGAATATTTTTAATTGGAAACCATTTGTTTTAGCAGACGAAACTAACACTGGATTAGTTATTTTGATTGTTGTTCTTTCAATAGTTGGAGTTATCTTATTAATCACAGGCTATTTATTACTTGATAAATATTTTTTCAGTAAGAAAAGAGAAAAATCTCAACTTAAAGCTTTAGAAAGAAAATATGAATATTTACATTCATTATTAACTGGTCAAGATTTCCAATATGTTCAAAGAATTGAAATTATTTCTAGAACAAATTTACTTTATTGCGATATCTACTCGGTTTATTTAAAACGCTATAACGATATTAGAGATAACCAAGAAAGCAAAGTTACTGAGATTTTGAATGAATTAGCCCATTTATTAGATAAAGCTAATAATAAAGAATTTAAAAAAGTTTATAAAAAAGCTCAAGCAGTTCTTTCTGCTTTTGAAGAATCAGTTAATTCATTTAATAATGATTTACTTGGTGTTATTAAACCAGAAGAAGATGCTAGACAAAATAGTCTTGGATTGAAGGATACTTTTAGAGATGTTAAGTCGAAATATAACCTTCACGAAGAAGAACTTGGTTTTGTTAATGATACATTCAATAAAGTTTTTACAACAATTGATGAAAGATTTACAAAATTTGAAGCTTTAATTGAAACTGCTGATTATGAAGAAGCTAATAACTTACTTCCAGAAATCAGTGATGTTTTAAAAGTTTGCGATAAATTAATTGATTCAGTACCTCCATTAATTAAAAGAGTTAATGAAATCATTCCTGATGAATTGAACACAATCACTGAACACTATAACAAATTAATTGGTGAATCATATCCATTAAAACATGTTGGTTTTGAAACCATGAAAAATGATGTTGAACTTGGTCTTGAAGAAGTTAGAAATGCTCTTGTTGAACTTAAAATCACGAATCTTGATGCAAAACTTAATAATCTTGATGATGAAATTAGACATGTAGAAGAGATGCTTGTTAAAGAAGAAGATGCAGCTAATGAATTTAATGGAAACGTTGAAAGAGTTTACAATTCATTTAATGACCTTGAAAAAGAATTTATTAAAGTTAGAAACAATATGGCTAAATATTCAAAGTACTATATTGTTGATGATGTCCATCAAGCTGAATTAAAAGATATTCAAAAGAATTTGGATGATGTTGCAAAAGACAAGAGAAGACTTGATATGTATGTTCACTCTCTTGAAAAAACTCCATATACAATTTTAATTGTTAAAATGAGGGATCTTGATAATGGTACAACTGACTTATTTGATAGATTTAATAGATTTAAAGAATACTTAAATTCTTTAAAGACCGATACAGAAGATGCGTTCTCAACTATTAATTTACTTTATTTCAAACTTAAAGAATGTGAGCAAACTTTAAGAGGTTTTAATAATGAAGAATTTAGCGATAAATTTAATGATGATATTGATAAATCATATAAGATTATTGATGATGTCATTATTTTACTTAAATCTGTTCCAATCAATGTAAATTTAGTTAACTCAAATATGCAAGATTTAACCGACAAAACTAATATTATTTTTGGTAGAGTTAGTGATGCAAAAAAATATTACGATTTATCAAAAGATGAAATTATGTATTTAAATCGTGAAAGAGTTAAATTTAGCGATATTAATATTCAACTTACTCAAGCCGAAAGTTTATTCTTAAATGGTGATTATTCTCAATGCTATTTAATGGTTGAAGATGTTAAAAAGAAAATCGAAGCAAAAGACAATTTAACTGATTAATTTATGATTTATTTTGATAATGCTTCTACAACAAAACCTCGAGAGGAAGTTTTAAAAGAGTTTGAAAGAGCTTCGAGGGAAAATTTTGCAAACCCTAATTCTATTCATAAATTAGCAATGGAAAATGCTGCAAATATTGAAAGAATTAAAAATAATATTTTAAAAAACCTTAAACTTGATAATAAAAAATATGATGTAGTTTTTACAAGTGGTGCTACTGAATCAAATAATTTAGCGATTTATGGTTTTTGTATACGAAACAAGAAAAGATTTAATCACATTTTGACTTCAAATTATGAGCACGCAAGTGTTTTAAATGTTTTTAAAGAATTAGAAGCATTAGGATTTAAAGTTGATTATATTAAAGTTAATAATGAAGGCGTTATAGATTTAGAAGATTTAAAAGCTCATCTTGATGGAAAACCAGTTTTTGTATCTTTTATGGGTGTGAATAACGAAATTGGAACAGTAAATGATTTAAAAACTATTCGAAATATAATTGGTCAAGATAGTGTTTTTCATAGTGATTTAGTTCAAGGAATTGGCAAAGCAAAACTTGATCTAAATTCTTTAGATATGTTTACTTTTACTGGGCATAAAATATATGGATTAAAAGGTTGTGGTGCATTAGTGAAAAAGAAGACCATCAATCTTGAAAAAATCATATATGGTGGTGGTCAACAACATGATTTAAGAAGTGGAACTTTAGACTATCCATCAATTTGCGCTCTTAATGTTGCTCTTGAATTATTAATGAAAGAAGAAAACGAAGAGTACAAAAAAATAAAAGAAATACACGATTATTTAGTTGATGAATTAAAGAATATTGATGGAGTTAGAGTCCATGATTTTAAAACTTCAACTCCTTATATTGTAAGTCTTAGTTTAACAAAGAAAAAAGCTTCTGTAGTTGTTGAAGGTTTATCAAATAAAGATATTTTTGTTAATAGTGAATCAGCATGTTATTCAAAAAGCGATGAAAAAAGTTATGTTTTAATTAGTATTGGTTGTAACGAGATTGAAGCAAGTAATCCAATTCGTATTTCGTTAGGGATGTACAATACATTAGATGAAGCAAAAATATTCATAAAAGAATTTAAAGAAATATTAGAATCCATAAGGAGTTAGTTTGTATGAATTACAATTCAATTATTATTAGATTTGGTGAAATGTCCACTAAAGGAAAAAACAAAAAAGATTTTATTTTTTCGTTAGCAAGATCAATAAAGCAAAATTTAAAACCATATGAAGATAAATATAATATGATTGTTCGTCATGATCATATTTATATTGATCTAAAAGAAGAAAATTTAGACATTATCAAAGAATTAAAAGAAATACCTGGCATGTATAGTTTTTCTTTGTGCTTGAAAGTTGTTGATGATGTTGAACTTGAAAATATTGAAAAGATTGTTTTAAAAGAAATTTTAACTGAAGATGGCAAAACTTTTAAAATGAGGACAAAGAGAATTGATAAATCATATCCTTATACAAGTGATGATATAAATAGAGAAATTGCCGGATACATCTTAAGAAATTCAGACTTGAAAGTTGATGTTCATAATCCTGATATTTTATTTAGTATTGAAGTCCATTCAGAAGGTTTTTATTTATTTACGCAAACAATTAAAGGGATGGGCGGGTATCCAAAAGGATCAATTGGTAGAGGTCTTATGATGCTTAGTGGTGGAATTGATTCGCCAGTTGCTTCTTATTTATTACTTAAAAGAGGTGTTGAATTATCATTTATACACTTTGCTGCACCTCCATACACAAATAGTGGTGTAATTCAAAAATTGGAAGATTTATTAACTGTTTTAAGTGAATATCAAACTAAAATTAAACTTTATATTATTCCATTTACAAAATTACAAGAAGAAATATATAAATATAGTGATGTCGGTTACCCAATTACTATCATGAGAAGAATGATGTATAGAATAGCCGCAAAACTTGCTAAAGAAAAACACATTCCAGTAATTTGCAGTGGTGAATCGATTGGACAAGTTGCAAGTCAAACTTTAGAAAGCATGAATGTCATTAATGAAGTTACAAATATGCCAGTTATTAGACCTCTTGCAACTACTGATAAAGTCGATATTATTCAAATATCTAAAGATATTGGAACATATGATATTTCAATTAGACCTTATGAAGATTGCTGTACAATTTTTGCACCTGTAAAGCCAAAAACTGCACCACATCTTGATGATTGTTTGGAAATTGAAAAGAAATTTGATTATGAAACGCTTGTAAATGAGTGTGTTGCCAATGCTGAACTAAAAGTTATCAAACGTGAATTTTAATTGATTCAATCTTATAATTTAAAAAACAAATAAGATTTAAAATTAATTTTTTATTACATTTTATAAAAAACTATAAATTATTTTCTTTTGTTATGAGAGAATAAATTCCCATAGGATGTTAATTTCATCCAATTAGTAAAGGATAAAACAACTATGGCAACAAAAAAGATTGAAAATTCAAAAAGAGAAGATGTTATCGATTTATTTGGCTCAAATTCATTTAATGAAAAAGCTAGAAAAGAATATCTATCTGAAGACGCTTATAAGGCCTTAGATGAGGCTATATACACACATAAAGAATTGCCTAAAGAATATGCTGATGATGTGGCTGATGGTATGTTAAAATGGGCTCTTTCTAAAGGAGCAACTCATTTTACTCATTGGTTCCAACCATTAAATGGTCTATCGGCTGAAAAACACGATGCATTCATTGGAAAACCAGACAAGGATGGCAATATTCATTATGATTTTAAGGGAAACGAATTAATAAAAGGTGAACCTGATGCTTCTTCTTTTCCTTCTGGAGGACTTCGTGCCACTTTTGAAGCAAGAGGTTATACTGTTTGGGATGCTTCCTCTCCAGCTTTCGTTTTGGATGATGACGATGATGGTGCGGTTTTATATATTCCAACAGCTTTTTGTTCATATAATGGTGAAGCGCTCGATGGAAAAACTCCACTTTTGCGTTCTGAAGAAGCTTTATCTGAAGCAGCAATTCGTGTTCTTCGTTTACTAGGCGATAATGAAAGCAAACGTGTATTTTCATATGCTGGAGCAGAGCAAGAATATTTTTTAATTGATAAAGAAGAATACCTTAAAAGAAAAGATATCGTATACACAGGACGTACACTTTTTGGCGCAAGCGCTCCAAAAGGGCAAGAATTAGATGACCATTATTTTGGTCCGATAAGAGAAAAAATTTCCTCATACATGAAAGAAGTAAATGAAATTTTATGGAAATTAGGAATTCCTGCTAAAACTGAACATAATGAGGTTGCTCAATCTCAACATGAATTAGCTTGCATATACGAAACTGCTTCTCTTGCTTCTGATCAAAATCAATTAGTAATGAGAATTTTAAAAAGAGTAGCAAAACGCCATGGAATGGTTTGTCTTTTATCTGAAAAACCATTTGAAGGAATTAATGGTTCTGGTAAACATAATAACTGGTCACTTGGTACTGATACTGGAATAAATCTTTTTAAGCCTGGAAAAGATCCAAAAAATAATGTTAGATTTATGGTCTTTTTGGCTGTTGTTATTAGAGGAGTTGATTTATATGCTGATTTACTTAGAGAATCAGTTGCATCTTATGGAAATGATTTCCGTTTAGGTGCAAATGAAGCGCCACCAGCTATTATTTCTATTTATCTTGGAGACCACTTAACTAAATTAGTAACTGGTGAAGAAGATATTGAACAAACATTCAAAACTATTAATGGTAGCAAATCTCTTCCAACACTTTTTAAAGATGATGCTGATAGAAATAGAACATCACCATTTGCTTTCACAGGCAATCGTTTTGAATTCCGTATGGTTGGTTCAGAACAAAATATTGCCGAACCAAATACTTATATAAATGCAATTGTCACTGATGGTTTAAATGAGATTGCATCGATACTTGATCATTCATCTTCAAAAGAAAAGGATGCTCTTGCTTGGGCAAAAGAAACAATCAAGAAACATCAACGCATTATTTTTAATGGCAATGGTTATTCTAAAGAATGGGAAAAAGAAGCGCTTAGTCGTGGGCTTCCTAATTTAAAAACAACACCTGAAGCTATTTCGGCTTTTACCAGAAAAGAAAATAGAGAACTTTTAACAAAAAATAATATATTAAGTGAAACAGAAATTGATTCTCGTGAAGCAATTAAATATCAAGATTATCATTCAAAAGCTGTTATAGAAGCAAAAACAATGTCACGTATGGTTCATAAATTATATTTGCCAGCAATAAATAAAGCTCTTGAAAAAGTTGCTAAACTAAATTCTTATTACAAAACGAATATAGCTGAAGTTGATGAAGAACAACACAATTTAGAAGCTGTCCTTAGTAAATCTTACACATCTCTTAAAAGACTTGATGCATTGATTAAAGAAGATAACGATATGATAACTAGCGAAAAAGAACATGCAATATTTGTGTCTAAAAAACTTAAAGATGAAATGTTTAATCTTCGTAAAGCTATTGATGAAGCTGAATTATTAGTTGCAAAAGAAGATTGGCCTGTACCAACCTATGGTGATCTCTTGTTCCATTGTTAATTATCAAATTAAAACAAAAATAAAAAGAAAAGGCGTTTGATACGCCTTTTCTTTTATGAAAAATTCAAAAATTATAAATTTATCTATCTTCTCTAAAATATGGAAGACCAAGTGCTTCTGGAGGCTGCACACCTTTTTTGCCAACGATACTAGTAACAATAAGAACAATTACTGTAACAATATAAGGAATCATTTTGAAAGCTTGCATACTTGTAAAATCAATTCCTGATATTTTGTTTGGAAGAATAAATAAAATACCAAATAAAATTGACCCAAATATTGCTAATGATGGTTTCCAAATTGTGAAGATTACAAGAGCAATTGATAACCAACCAAATGCTTGAATCGTGGATGAATTTTCCCAGGATCCACCGACATAATCCATAACATAGAATAGGCCGCCAAAACCAGCAATTATTGATCCTGAAAGAATCGCTCCATATTTATAAGCATTAACGTTAATTCCAGCTGCATCAGCTGCACCTGGATTTTCTCCAATAGAACGAAGGTTTAAACCAACGCGTGTTTTCTTTAAAAATATTGCAACAATAATAGCAAGAATAATCGCAAAATATACTAGAAAACCATGCGCAAAGAAGATTTTCCCAAAAGTTCCTAAATTATTGGCCCATGATGGATATGAAGAAATAATTTTGCTGGCTTGCGAGAAGTAAGTTGAATCAACACTTGACATGAAATAATCAGCAACGCCTCCACCAAAAATTGTTAAAACTAATCCAGTAACATTTTGATTGCAACGGAATGAAACAGTTAAAATTCCATATATAAAGCCTGCAATAGCTGAAAATAATGCGCTAAAAATTATTGGAATAAGTATTAATAAAAAATATGATGCGTTTTCAGGTGAAGAAGAATATCCGCTCATAACTAGAGAAACCCCGACACATCCACCTAAAGTTCCAAAACACATTACTCCTGGTATGCCTAAATTTAAGTGACCAGATTTTTCCATTATAATTTCGCCAACACAGCCAAATAAGAAGACTGTTGCAATAGAAATTGCTGAAGGCAATAAAGAATCAAAAAACATCATTATTTTTCTCCTCCTTCATTAGTAGTAGCAGTAATTGTTTTACTTGCTTCTAGTGTATTTGTATTTATTGGTTTTCTTACAATTTTATAAGAAATAAAGAAATCGATAGCAATAATTGAAAAATAAACTAAACCAATAGCAATATCGCCGATTGAATCATTAGTGATTGAAAAAGCTGTTTGAATGGCAGACATACCATTGCTTAAAAACGCAACCAAGAATGAAGTACCAATCATCAACAAAGGATTAAATTTAGCAAGCCATGTGACCATAATAGCAGTAAATCCTAAATTTCTTGCTGAATCAGCATTAATTGTATGATCGATTGAACCAGCGAGTAAAAAACCAACCAATCCACATAAAGCGCCAGAAATTGCTAATGTTCTAATTGTTACTAATTTAACGTTAATTCCAACATATTTTGCAGTTTTTCGTGATTCTCCAACAACTTCAAGTTCATATCCTGCTTTTCTAAATCTTAAATAAATTGTGATGATAATCAAGATAGCAATAGCGAAAAGTATCGTTAATAAAGAATCATTTCCTGCTAAAGAAGGAAGATTTCCAGCTGTTTGCAAAGAAAGTGTTCCTGAACCTGAAGTAACAGCCACAGAAAGAAATACAGAAACTAAACCAGCTGCAATATAGTTCATCATTAATGTAAATAATGATTCATTTGTATTAAAGAATGATTTAAAGATAGCAGGAATAATTGCCCATATTGCACCGGCAATAGTGGAAGAGAAAAACATTGCAATAATTATTATCCAATCAGGAATATTTTTACTTCCCATATAAAACATGCACATAATCGCTGCTAAATCACCTATGAGTATTTGACCATTACCGCCTAAATTCCAAAATTTCATTTTAAAAGTAGGAACAAGCGCTAAGGCAACAATTAATACTAAAGCTAAGTCTCTAAAGGTTCTCCAAATTCTTCTTGGCGAAGAAAAACAACCAGCAAATAGATTAGAGATAACATCAATTGGGTTTGCTTTAGCAAATATTAAAAGTAGAATACAAAGAAGAACGAAGCCAAATAAAACTGCACCTGCTCTATAAAGTATTTTTTGCCAGAGGGGCATATCATTTCTACGAATAATATGAAAAGGAATTTCTTTTAATTTTGTAGATAATTTATTCATGATTTCCTTCCTCCGTTTTTTTCGTCATCAATAACCCAATTTCGGATTTACTAGCTTTTTTGCCATCTAAAATTCCTCTTACTTCGCCATCGCCTAAAACTAAAATACGATCTGACAAGGCTAAGAGTACATCAAGATCTTCGCCTACATAAATAATTGCTGTACCGCTTTCTTTTTGCTCATTTAAGAGATTATAAATCATATATGAAGAATTGATATCTAGACCACGAGTTGGATAAGCTACCATTAAAACTTTTGGTTTTGAGGAAATTTCTCTTCCTACTAAAACCTTTTGAATATTTCCTCCAGATAATTTTCTAACTGATGTGTGGATTGATGGAGTATTTACTTCTAAATCATTTACGACTTTATCTGCAAGGTGAGCAGGTTCTTTTCTATCTAGATAAGGATTTTTAGAATTTTTTGAATAAGAACGCAACATCATATTATCAATCAAATCCATATTTGCAACTAATCCCATTCCAAGACGATCTTCTGGAACAAAGGCTAAACGAACACCCATTGCTCTAATTTGTCTTGCGGATTTATCTTTTAAATTGATATATTTTCCTTCAGGATCGATATAAGTTATTTCTCCTGATTCTTCTTTTGCTAGACCTGCAATTGCTTCTAATAGTTCTTTTTGCCCTGAACCAGAAATACCAGCAATTCCAAGAATTTCGCCGCTTCTAGCTATGAATGAAACATTCTTTAAAGTAAGGATGCCTTCTTCGTTTTTGCATGTAAGATTTTTAACAATAATTCTATCTTTTGGATCTTTTGGATCATTTCGTTTAATTTGAAGTTTAACTTTTTCTCCAACCATCATTTCTGTAAGTTGAGATTCATTTGCGTCTTTAGTCATTATCGAGCCAATGCATTCGCCTTTTCTTAAGACAGCGACTCGATCTGAAACTGATAATACTTCTTGTAATTTATGGGTAATAATAATTATAGATTTTCCATCATCCCTCATGTTTTTGATGACAGAGAAAAGATGTTCTGCCTCGATTGGAGTTAGAACAGCAGTTGGTTCATCAAGGATTAGAATATTTGCTCCTCGGTAAAGAGTTTTAACAATTTCTAAAGTTTGTTTTTCAGAAACGGACATGTCATAGACTTTTTTATTAAAGTCAATCACAAATCCGTACTTATCACAGATTTCTTGAATCCTTCTTTTTGCGTCTTTCTTTGATGCTTGATCAAATTCTTTTTGCTCTCTATTTTCTTTCTTTTTGTAAAAATTTTTGAAGAAATATTTTACTTTCTTGCCAAAAGAAATAGAAGGCTTGATACCAAGAAGGATATTTTCAAGAGAAGTAAATGCTTCGATAAGTTTAAAATGTTGATGAATCATTCCAATTTTATAATTAAAAGCATCTCTAGGAGAAGATATCTTAACTTTTTCTCCATCAACAAAAATATCACCTTCATCAGGATAATAAATACCCGAAAGCATATTCATTAAAGTTGTTTTACCTGATCCATTTTCACCTAAAAGAGATAGGATTTCGCCATGATAAATTTTTAAATTAACTTTATAATTTGCTTTAACTTTTCCAAAAGATTTAGAAATATTTTTTAATTCTACGCAGATTTTTTTGTCTTCCATAATTTCACCAAAATAAGAAAGTCCAAGAGAAAAACTCTTGGACTTATGTAAAAAATTAGAATTTATTATTTAAAAGATTGATACCATCAATGGTAATATCGAAATAAGGCGCAGAACGCTTTGAACTTTCAGCAAAATAAGTAATGCCATTTTTTGTTTCAATGGCTTCTGTATCACCTGTATAATTTGCATCTGTATCAACATCAGCAAGATAAGAAGTAATGTGTCCATTTGCATCAACTTTCATAGTTGATTTAACATTGCTTCCAGATACTGTAAAAGTAGAAGTATCAAAGACTTGAAGAGTGCCATTTCTTAATTTATCAGCTACTTCTTTAACTTTATCTTCGGTTCCAGCAACAGTTGCTTTTTTACCAAATTCAGTTAAAGTTACCGATCCATCTGTTAAAGTTGAACCTAATTTACCAGTCCAGTCAGTGTCGATAGTTTCGCCTTTCTTAATTTGTTGTAAGCAATATTTGAAATATGGTACCCAATCAATTTTAGAAGAAACAATGAATGTTTCTGGGCAACGTGATTCGGTAGAACCATTATAGGAAACATTAGGAATTTTAGCGGATTCACATGCAGATGGTGCACCCCAAGAATCAGCGTGTTGAGAAATTAATGCGCAACCTTTAGAAATTAAAGTTTCAGCAGCAGTTTTTTCAGCTGTTTCATCATACCAAGAACCAGTGAATTGAACATCCATTGTCACATCAGAAACTACGGATTTAGCACCAAGATAGAAAGAAGTGTATCCAGAGATAACTTCAGCATATGTATAAGCACCGACATAACCTATTTTTTTAGAAGTAGTCGTGCCTTTTTCAAGCATGTCTTGTAATTTTAATCCAGCAGCAACACCAGCTAGATATCTACCTTCATATATTGAAGCAAAAGCATTATGGAAATTTGAAACGTTTTCAGTGTGAGCTTTTGTTCCAGTAGCATGTGCAAATTGAACATCTTTTTCTTCTTTTGCTGCTTTAAGAATATAATCTTCATGACCAAATGAGTCAGCAAAAATGAATTTACATCCAGATTCAACTAAATCGATAGCTTTTTCATAAGCATCATTACCTTCAGGAACTCCAGTTATGAACAATGCTTTTACATTTTCTTCATTACAAGCTTGTTCAAAAGCATTAATGAAGTTTTCATCATAAGTGGAATTTGCATCGTGTAAAGCGATAAGACCAGCTGTAAAAGTAGTGGAATCATTATTGTTGCCACCGCAACTTGCAAGAGCGCAAACACTAAGGAATGCTAAGACAGATAATTTAATACACTTTTTCATGTGTTCTCCTTTTATGCCCGTAATCCTTGTTTGAGAATTGAAAAGAAAGTTGAATTAACAAATGAAAAAAGATAAAAATTATTATTTTTTCTTGTTCATAGTGTTGGATTAAGGTCCAACGTAGAAACTTTCCGCCAATCCGGCAATTATACGA
Source organism: Gemmiger formicilis (assembly GCA_963626345.1). Classification (GTDB taxonomy): domain Bacteria; phylum Bacillota_I; class Bacilli_A; order RFN20; family CAG-826; genus Onthovivens. The sequence goes on from CAVFXI010000017.1 coordinate 54,971, forward strand.
ACAATGTCTTTCGACGTTTTATTTTGAACTATTTTGATTTGAATTTAAAGATAAATATAGCGTGAAAACGTTTTCAATTGAATTTTTAATCTTTTTTTAATATTCTTCTAGTCAAATCACTGCAATTGTTATAACCTAATACATTGTAAGTGGTGTTTTAAAATTAATTAGGAGAACATTAATGCGTAAAATACTTATGAATCAGGCTGAAATTGAAGCTTGTTATAAAAAAGTTGGTGAAGAAATTTCTACTTCATTAAAAAACGAAGAAAAAAGACCTATATTGCTTTGTGTTATGAAAGGAGCTATGACCTTTCTTATTGGGATAATGAAATATATTGATATCCCAGTTATTGTTGATTATATCCATATTTCTTCATATGATGGTACTTCAACAACTGGAAAGGTAAATCTACTTAAGGATATGACATTTAATCCTGAAGGAAGAACAATTGTTATCGTTGAAGATGTTGTCGATAGTGGAGTTGCAATAAATTATCTAACTAAATATTTAAAAACTAAAAATCCAAAAGATATCAAAGTTGCAGCATTCTTTAATAAAACAGCAAGACGTGAAGTTGAAGTTAAAATAGATTACATTGGAGAAACATTTACTGAAAATGAATTTCTTCTAGGAAATGGTTTTGACTATAATGAAATTGGTCGAAACATTCCTTATGTTTTCATTCCTGATGAAGAAGACTTTAAAAAATGGGATGAAATTTCTAAGAAAGATCCTATTAAAAAATTATAAATATTTTAAAAAAAGGAGTTGTTGGAAAACCTAATAAGTTCTCCAACAACTCCTATTTTACTTTATAACCTTCTTCTTCAATTGAAGCTTTTATCTTTTCTAATTTATCTTCGGTTGTTATAAATGTTGCTGTTTTATTGTTTAAATCAACAATTACATTTTCAACGCCTTCGATCTTACTAATTGCATCAAAGACATGTTTTTTACAATGCTCGCACATCATTCCTTCAACATTTAAAGTATATTCTTTCTTTTCCATAGATTTTTTATTTCCTCCTTTTTCTATAGATTTTATTTTACTACTCTTTTTGATTTTTCTTGCTTTATTTAAATCATATAGATTAATTCTTAAAGCATTTAAAACAACTGTAATTGATGATAAAGACATTGCAAGTGATCCATACCATGGTTTCAAATTATTGATTCCAATAAAAGACAAGGCACCTGCTGCAATAGGAATCATTATCGAATTATAGAAGAAAGCCCAAAATAAATTTTCTTTAATGATTCTTAATGTTATTTTTGATAAATTAATGGCTTTATAAGCTTCGTTCAATGATGAATTCATTAATACAACATCAGCTGAATCGATGGCGATATCACTTCCCGCACCAATTGCCATACCTATATCTGCTTGAGTCAAACTTGGTGCATCATTAATTCCGTCACCAATCATTATGACTTTATATTTCTTTTGCAATTCTTTTATGGCATTAATTTTACCAATTGGATTAACTTCATAAATTACATCTTTAATATTAACTTCATCAGCAATGCTTTGAGCAACATATTTATTGTCGCCCGTTAATAAGACTGTCTTTATACCTAGATTTTGAATCTTATTAATTGCTTCTTTTGAGTCTTCTTTAATTGAATCTGAAATTGCAATAATTCCAATTATTTTAGAATCATAAACAAAATAAATTGCTGTTTTCCCTTTTTTTGAAAGTTCAGATGCTGTCGCATTAATTTCATTTGTGATAGTAGTGTAGTCTTTTATGAAATTATAGTTTCCAGAAATTATTTCTTTGCCATTGATAAGTCCTTTAATACCACTTCCTGAAATATTTTGAAAGTTACTTACTTCTAGTAATTCAATATTTTTTTGTTTTGCTTTTTTAGTTATAGCTTTAGCAAGTGGGTGATCAGATTTTATTTCTAAACTTGCAGCATATTGAAGCAAATTCAATTTTGTATATGAAATGATTTCATTTACTTCCATATTTCCGCTTGTAATTGTTCCAGTTTTATCAAAGACAACGCAATTGGCTTTGCTAGTTTCTTCAAGAGCACTTGATGTCTTAAATAAGATTCCATTTGTTGCTCCTTTTCCGTTTCCAACCACAATAGCGACTGGAGTAGCAAGTCCTAACGCACATGGGCAAGCAATGACTAATACGGAAATTGCTCTTTCAAATGAATAACTTAATAAATTAATATTTGGATCATTTAAGTTATTAATAAAATTTTGACCAAAAATAAGCCAACATAAGAAAACCACGATTGAAATTCCTATGATTGTAGGAACAAAAATGCCTGATATTTTATCAGCTAAAACTGTTACTTTTGTTTTTCCTAAACTTGCTTCTTCTGTTGTTTTTATGATTTGTTTTAAGAACATATCGTTTCCGGTTTTTGTTACTTTGACTATAACATTTCCATTTTGATTGATAGTTCCACAGAATACATTATCATTTTCTTTCTTTTCAACTGGTACAGATTCCCCGGTTAAACTTGATTCATTAATACATGTAAATCCTTTAAAAATTATTCCATCAGCTGGAAAAGATTCGCCAGGTTTAACACTTATTAAATCATTTACTTGCAAATCTTCGGCTTTAATATCGAATTCCTTGTTATCTTTAAATAAGTGAGCAGTGGAAGGAACAAGATTTAACATCTTTTTAATTGCTGAAGTTGTTTTTCCTTTAGAAACTTCTTCTAAAGTTTTTCCAACAGTAATTAAACAAGGAACCATACCAGCCGTCTCAAATGACAATGACATGGTGAGCATTTTTGCATGATCGATATTTCCATTTATGGTTGCATTAAACATTGTAAACATAATAAAAGTTGAATATATAAATGCAATTGAAGAGCCAAGAGCAACCAATGTATTCATGTTGCTTGAGCCATGAATTAATGCTTTAAATCCTGAAGTGAAGTAATGATAGTTGATTATCATAATTGTTAATGATAAAAGCATTATAGTTAATGAAAATGAAAGATAATCTTCATGAAGATATCCAATAGGCCATCCCATCATATGTCCCATCGAAATGTAAAATAATGGTATTAAAACAATAATTGAAGAAATAAGTCTAATTATTGATTTTTTTGCTGAATTATCTTTTGATTCTTTTAAATCATTTTTTTGATTCTCATTTAAAGACTTTGCGCCATAACCTGCAGAAACAACAGAAGAAATAATTGAATCAGTTGTTGCTGGCGAATCATATTCAACAACCATTTCATTTTTCAATAAATTTACAGAGCAACTTTTAACTCCTTCAACTTTTTCAACAGCTTTTTGCACGTGAGCAGAACAAGCAGCACAACTCATTCCTGTAACACTATAATATTCTTTTTTCATAAATTATCTTAAATGTTTGATAAAGTTGAATGTTTCATCAATTACTTTATCATTACCTTTCATAATTTCATCTTTTACGCATGTATTCATATGTGTTTTTAAAACTTCATATTGAACTTGACGAAGTGCTGATTTTGCAGCTTCTAGTTGATCCAATATATCTTGGCAATAACGGTTATCTTCGATCATCTTAGATATGCCAATTATTTGTCCTGAAATTCTATTCAATCTTTTTTCTAAATCTTTTTTATAACAATCACAATTTGGATGTTCTTTTAACCTTTTTGCTTTCATAAATCTCCTCCTTGAAACATTCATATAATATACCCCCCTAGGGTATAGTGCAAGTATGATGCTCATATAATTTTTAATGTTCATTTATGAAAGCAGTTGAGAATATATATGTTTTTTCGATAAAAAAAGGATTTGATTGAACAAATCCAATTAAATCCCGAATAATTTCTTTTTAGCATTTTTTTCTACGTTTACTGATAAGACTTTATATCCAGTAGGTTGAAATACTTTCTTAATTTCATCAGTTGATAACTCATCATCAGATGTAAATATAACTTCGTTTTTAGAATGACTTGATTTAACCTTATAAATATTAAACCCTTTTCTAACAATTTCATTAACGTGAGTTTCACACATAGAACACATCATGCCATCTATTTTTAATGTATATTTATTCATAAATAGTTATTAATCCTTTCGTGAAAATTTTCTATCAGGATTGCATTAATTACGATGCAATCCTGATTAGCTTCTAAGTCTTTATGATAGAAAGGAGAACCATAAAGTTTTATATAAAAGGGGACCTTAAGGATTTTTTATAGTGTGTGAATTTTTGATCCCCTTTTATTAGTAATTTATATAGAAGAACTACTTTTTGTTTGTTTAGTTTTAAGTTTTTCTTCTTTCTTGCGTTGCTTTCGCATTTGCTTAACCATTCTTTTCATATTGGCCTGGCAATCAGCGCATTCGTCAACAGGCATATGATGAATCTTTTTATATATTCTTACTCCGAATACTGATACAACAATTGCTACGCAAGCAACGATAACGATGATTTCAATAGGTCCCATAATATTTTAATTAAGCTTCAACTTTTTTATTGTCTCTGTTTTTATTAAAGAAGTGGATTCCAAATCCTAATAAAATGAATGCTGCAACAAAGATAAATACTGTCCACCACCAGGTAAATACAAGATATACCATGCAAGCAGCAACATAAGATGTTACAAGCCAGAAAGCAATTGTAGATCCAAATTTACCTTTTGGTAATTCAGCTTTTGCAGTAGCGACTGCAGCAAAGCAAGGAATAGTAGTCATATTGAATACAATGAATGAAAGTAAGACCGCAGGAGTTGCACCAGTTGCAGTTATCATAGCTTCAACAGCGTTTAAACCTTCGATTGATTCGCCTTCTGAAGAAAAACCAGCAACAATGCAAGCTGCTAAGACACTAAATGTGCTAATAACTTGTTCTTTTGCAAGTAAACCAGTAATAGCAGCGACAGCAAATACCCAACCAAAGTTCTTAAGTTGAACACCAAATCCAAGTGGAGTGAAGAGTGGTTGAATGAACATACCAAGATTTGCAAGAATAGATTGATTAATTTGAGCATCTTCTAAGAATTGCCAATTCCATGAGAAGTGAGTTGTGAACCAAATGAGAATTGTAGCAGCAAAGATAATTGTGAATGCTTTTTTAACGAAGTGTTTTGCTTTATCCCATAAGTGGATCATTAATGATTTGAATTGTGGTAAGTGATATGCAGGAAGTTCCATAATAAATGGTGGAATATCCCCTCTCATTGTTGTATGTCTCATAATTAAGACTGTAACAATAGCGGTAGCCATACCAAATACATACATTAAGAAAGTAATTAAATCGACATTTCCAATACCAAATTTTGCAACAAGTCCGCCAGCAATAGCAGTTAAAATTGGAAGTTTAGCGCCACATGAGAAGAAAGGAATAACTCTAATTGTAGCTGTTCTTTCGTTATCATCGGCTAAAGTTCTTGTATTAATCATAGCAGGAACAGAGCAACCAAATCCCATAATCATAGGAATGAATGATCTTCCTGATAAACCAAATCTTCTGAAAATTCTATCTAAAATAAATGCAACACGAGCCATATATCCTGAATCTTCTAAGATTGAGAAGAAGAGGAATAAGAATAAGATTTGAGGTAAGAAACCTAAAACTGCAAATAAACCAGCAAGGATACCATCGCAAATTAAGCCACTAACCCATGCTTCAGCTTTAGCTGCTTCTAACCAACCACCAACAACGCCAGTAAACCAATCGGTAATATTTGTGAAGAAGTTTGCTAAGATTACGCCAGGCGAATTGATACCGCCATTTGCAAATAATCCTTCAAACATTGTTCCGCTAAACGTAACAATTCCATCTTCTCCAAAGCAACCCATTGCCTTTAAATAGAATAAATCTTCTGAGAATGTTAAGTGGAAAATTAAGAATAAGATTACAAGGAAAATTGGAATACCCCAAATTCTACTTGTAAGGACTTTATCAACCTTATCGCTTTTTGACATCTTATTAAGGTTGTCTTTTGCTTGCCCACTATCTTTTTTAGTAACAACTTTTCCAAAATATTTTGAAATGAATTTATAACGTGAATCTGCAACAATAGCTTCAAAATCGCCGCCAAATGTTTCATCTTTGAAAGTCTTTTTATATTCTTCAACCATTGGAACGACATCTTTATGCATTTCAACTTCAATTGAATCAAGTTCAACAAGTTTAACAGCATGGAAGAGTGGATTTTCAACTTCTTTACTTTCAAGAGCAATCTTAACGTTATGAATTAAATCTTTAAGTTTGCTTTCTTCCAAAACAGTTGTGCCAACTCTCTTTTTATTGCTTTCGTTATAAGCAATATCCATTAAAGTTTCGATGTTGTCTTCCTTTAAAGCGCTAATTTCAACGACTGGAACACCAAGTCTTCTTTCGAGTTCTGTATGATCGATTTTATCACCACTTTTTTCGACCATATCCATCATATTTAAGGCAACAACAACTGGAACATCAATTTCAAGAAGTTGTGTAGTTAAATATAAGTTTCTTTCAAGGTTAGTAGCATCAATGATGTTAATAACACAATCTGGTTTTTCATCGAGAATGTAATTTCTTGAAATAACTTCTTCTGGAGTATATGGTGATAAGGAATAAATTCCAGGTAAATCAACAATATCTACAGATTCTTTCTTTTCTTTAAATTTATATTTACCATCTCTTTTATCAACTGTAACACCTGGCCAGTTACCAACGTGTGCTGTGCTACCAGTTAAGTTATTAAAGAGAGTAGTTTTACCGCAGTTAGGATTACCTGCTAAAGCAAATCTTTTAATCATTATTTACCCTCCTTAACTTCTAAAGTAACGAGTTCGGCTTCAGTTTTACGTAAAGTTAATTCATAACCTCTTAACGTTACTTCAAGAGGATCACCAAGAGGAGCTTTTTTTCTTAATAAGATTTCTGCACCTGGAGTGATACCCATATCTAATAATCTTTTTCTAATTTTTCCTTCGCCTTCGATCTTTTTAACAACGCCAGATTCGCCGACTTGGAATACATTGAGTTTCTTTTCCATAAATTTCCCTTTCTTTAATTAAGCAACTAAGATTTTGGTTGACATATTTGAGTCAAGAGCCAAACGGCCTTCTTTTACTAAAACAATAGTTGATGCACCTGAATGAGATAGGATTGTGATGACTGAATCAATTGTAATACCCAAACTTTCGAGGTGTTTTTTTGTTTTTTCATCCGCTAAAATTTTGACAACTCTTAATGGTTGATTGAGCGGAGCTAATGCAATTGGCATAATTCCTCCTTTTAGTTAACCATAACTAACTCATACTTTAAAATTAAAAGGCTTTCGCCATAAAAGTTAGTTATTTCTAACTCACGTTAATAATATATATAGTCAAGTTATTTATGTCAAGTAAGTTTTAACTAACTCAAAATAAAAATCACTTGAAATTATTTCATGTAAGCCTAAAAATAATTATATAAGAAGCGAGGGCTATTATGGAGATACATAAATCAGCTGAAGATTATTTAGAGAAAATATTAATGATTCAAAGGAAAAATGGGATCGTTAAATCTATTGATATTGCTAAAGGTCTAGAATTTTCCAAGGCTAGTGTTAGTGTTGCAATGAAAAAACTTAAAGAAAGCAATTATATTGTTATAGATAAAAATGGTGATATTAAGTTAACTAATAAAGGTTTAGAAGTTGCAACTAAAATTTATGAACGACACGAAGTTTTAGCATCAGTTTTTATGAAACTTGGAGTTGATGAAAAAACAGCTTATGAAGATGCTTGTAAAGTAGAACATGATTTAAGTGACGAAACTTTCGAAGCACTTAAAAAATATATTAAAGATCAAAAGGAGAAAAATGGCATGGACTTAAAAGAATTATCTTTAAAAAGACATAGCATTAGACATTATAAGGATGAAAAAATTCCAGAAGAATTAGTTAAAAAAATCGAAGAAAAAGTTAAAGAAGTGAATGCTAAGAGCAATCTTGACATTCAAGTAGTCTTGAATGAAAAAGAAGCGATGGCTGGCTTTGAACCAAGACTTACTGGAGCTGTAAATTATTTGTCGTTTGTGGGCAAAAAAGATGATTTAAAACTTGAAGAAAAAGTTGGATATTATGGCGAGGAATTAGTTTTGTTTTTAACAGGGTTAGGTTTAGGTACTCTTTGGGTTGCTGGATCTTTACATGCTGATAAAGTTGTTTATAAAGCAAATGATGATGAAACTTTAGTTTTAATTGTAGCTTTTGGTTTTGCTAGTGATAATGGAAATCCTCACGAAACAAAACCTTTGAATGAGTTATCCAATATAAAAGATAATAGTCCAAAATGGTTTTTAGAAGGAATGGAAGAAGTAAGTTTGGCTCCAAGTGCAATGCATAGACAAAATTTCTACTTCACATATGTTGATGAAAATAGAGTTGAAGTAAATGCAATTCCAAGTAATCCTCCAAGATGGGCAAAAGTTGATAGAGGCATTGCTATTTATCATTTCGAAATTGGAAGCGGTAAAAAAGTTATTGAACTTTAATTGGCTATTTAATAAATCTACTAAATTTAGAAGGATAAAAAAGATTAGGTTCTATCGATATAAATCAAAAAATACTGATTTGAATTATATTGTAGAGAACTTAATTTTTTAATAAAATTAAATATATGAATTCGTTAGAAGTTATTTTATGGATATTATCATTATTTTTAGGAGCATTAACTGGACATTTTTTATATGTTAGTAGTGGTTTTAAATTGCTTTGGATAGCAATTATCATAATTCCAATTATTTTTATATTGCTTTATGGTTTATGGTTAGTATTCCTTTTTGTTTGGGGCAAATTTTTTAATATGAAAAAGCCTATAACAAAATTTTCAAAATTTTATTACCACATTGTTTATGTAACTGATGCAACATTTATGAGAATAATTAATGTGGGTGTAAAACTAAAAAATTACGATAAAATGCCTGAAAATCATGATTATGTATTGGTTTGTAATCATATTTCAAATTTTGATCAAATGGTTTTAATTTCATGTTTAAAAAAGAAACATCAACCAATGGCTTGGATTACTAAGCCTGAAAATATGAAATTCCCAATTGCTGGGCCATTTATTCATCATTGTGGTTTTATTCCAATTGATAGGAATAATCCAATTGAAGGAATGAAATCAATTAAAAAAGGTGTTGAATATTTAAATACGCATCAATGTTCGATGGGAATTTGCCCAGAAGGAACTAGAAATAAAACTGAAAAACCACTTTTAGAATTTCATCCTGGTTCATTTAAACTTGCGATGTGGGCAAAAGTTCCAATTGTTGTTGTGACTTTAAAAAATACAAAAAGCATTAAGAAAAGGGCTCCTTTTAAACATACAACTGTTGAAGTAAATGTTGTTGATGTTATTAATCCTAAAGATTATGAAGGAAAAAGCACAACTGAAGTTTCTTTAAGAGTTAGGGAAGCAATTCTTAATGAATTAGAAAGGAAATAAGATTATATGAATTATTTATTTTATAATGAATTAGCCGATAGTGGGAAAAACAAGGATGTAGTCGATAAGATTCAAGAAGAATTAAAAACCAGTTTAAATGGTGAAGTCGAATCGAAATCCGTAATTAATCTTGATGTTGATAAAGTAATTAAAGGTTTAAAGAAAAATGATAAAGTTGTTTTACTTGGTGGAGATGGAACTTTAAATCATTTTGTTAATAGTATTGATTTAGATAAGAAATTACCTTGTAAGTTTTATTTATATCCTTATGGAACAGGTAATGATTTTTTAAATGATGTTAAAGAAAAACAAGATTCAGCCACACATCTTGTTGAATTGAATGAATATATTCAAGATCTTCCTGTTATTGAAGTTAAAGGTAAAACCTATAGATTCATTAATGGCATTGGTTATGGAGTTGATGGAGAATGCTGCAAAAAAGCTGATGAACTTAAAGCTCAAGGTAAAACTGATATTAATTATGGAAAAATTACAGTCGGATTAATTTTTAAGGGATATGTGGCGCCTAATGCTGTTGTTAAAGTTGACGGAAAAGAAGTTGGAAAGTTTAAAAAAGTTTATATTTCTGCTGCTATGAATGGTAAGTATTATGGTGGTGGAATGAAGGTTGCACCAGACCAAGTTAGAGGTTCTAAACTTATAACTTCGGTAGTTATTTATGGAACTGGAAAGATTGGTGTTGTAACTATATTCCCAAATTTATTTAAGGGAACCCATGTTAAAGACAAGAAACATTGCTTTGTTGCTCAAGGAAAAGAAATTGAAGTTTCATTTGATAGACCAACGGCTTTGCAAATTGATGGCGAAGTAGTAAGTGATGTTACAAGTTATAAAGCTTATATTAAATAAATGTAAAATCGGTTTAGGTGATTTCTAAACCGATTTTTAATAGATAATTTTAATATTATTGTCTTTGAAATATTTGATAAATTCATTGTTAGGTTTTTTATTGGTAATTACTATGTCGATATCTTTTAAAGACGAAGTTTTATTGATTCCTTTTTTATTGAATTTAGAATCATCAACCAGATAAATACACATATCAGAGTTTTTATTCATTATTTTTTTAGCTTCCGATTGATCAAGGGTTGATTCACTTACGCCAAAATCAATATCTATCCCTGTAGAACTCAATATTGAAAGATCTGCGTGTAAATTATTCAAGACTGAATTTGTTATGGTTCCTAGCATACTATTTGAATTTGTTTGGATTATTCCACCAGTTAAAATGACTTGATGTTTTGTATTGTTTAATATTTCGTTTGCAATTTCAAATCCATTAGTAATAATTGTTAAATTTTTAAAATTATTTAGATAATTAACTATTTGTAAGATTGTTGTAGAACTATCTAAAAATAATGACATATTGTCTTTTATAAAAGGTAATGCTTTTTGGCACAAGTTTCTTTTTTCAATGATATTTGTTTCTTCTCTATATTTAAATGGAGTTTCTTTATTAAAAGTATTCTTTGAAAGATAAACTCCACCAAAAGTTCTAACGACTAAACCCTTATTTTCTAAATTTGTTAAGTCTCTTCTAATGGTTGATGTTGAAGCAAATAAAATTTCAGATAATTCATTTACAGAAATACTATTTTGCTTTTTTAAAATTTTAATGATTTGGTCTTCTCTTTCGATGTTATACATAATTCTCCTTTGCTCATTTATGCTTAATTGAAGTATAAAATATGCTCATTTATCAATATTCACTCAAATTCTAGCATAATTAAAAATATATTTATATAATTTGAACATGAAAGTTCTTTGTTTAGATATAGGCGCTAGTAGTGGAAGATTTATCGTTGTTGATTATGATAAACATCATTTTTTAACAGATGAAACCTATCGTTTTTATAATGGCATGGAAAAAGGTGCTAATAATCATTTAATTTGGAATTTTCCAAAACTATTTGACGAGATTAAAAAGGGTTTAAAAATTTCTTTAACAAAATATAAAGATATTGCTTCTTTAGGAATTGACACATGGGGAGTTGATTACGGCATTTTAAATAAGGAAGGAAAACTAATTGGTAATCCATATGCTTATAGAGATTTTAGATGTGAAAAAGCAATGAGTTCCTTATTAAATCGAGTTGAATACCAAGATATTTATTTAAAGAGTGGCATTCAAAAGTTATCTTTTAATACTGTATTTCAATTGCATGATGATAAATTAAATTATAGAGAAATAGATAAAATATTATTAATTCCTGATTTAATCGCTTATTTTTTGACAGGAATCAAATATATTGAGTTAACGAATCTATCAACCACATCATTATATAATCCAGTTAAAAAAGAAATTGATGATGAAATTTTAAGTTATATAAATGTTGATAAAAGTATTTTTCCAAAACTTATCGTTCCAGGCGAAGAAATTGGTTATATAAAAGATGAAATAATAAAAGAATTAGGAGTTTATAAAATTAAGGTTATTGCAACAGCAAGTCATGATTCTGCAAGTGCAATTGCATCAATTCCATTAAATAGAAAGACTTGTTATATAAGTAGTGGTACTTGGAGTTTATTAGGCGTTGAACTTAACAAACCAATAATTAATGAATTAAGTTATAAAAATAATTTCACAAATGAAATAGGGTACAACCATTCGATTAGATTTTTAAAAAACATTATGGGTTTATTCATTATTCAAGAATATAGAAAATCTTTAATTGATAGAGGAATCAATATTAGTTTTAAAGAAATGGTTGAACAAGCAAAAGATGTTAAAAATAATGATGTATTCATTGATATAAATGATCAAATGTTTAATGAACCATTTGATATGGAAAATAAGTTAAAAAAATATCTCCAATTAACAAAACAAAAAGATAGTCTGAGTATTGGTGAGATGTGTTTAGCAATTTATGAATCAATGGCTTTTAAATATTTGGAAGAATTTAAAAAGCTTGTAGATATAACAAAGATAAATTATCAAGAAATGTATATTGTTGGGGGTGGCTCGAATGTAGGCTTACTTAATCAACTTACAAGTAATGTTCTAAATATCAATGTTATTGAAGGAGAAAAAGAAGCAACAGTATATGGAAATGCTTTAATTCAATTTATCTCTTTAAATCAATTTAATGATTTAAATGAGGCAAGATCAATATTGAAAAATGACCATTCATATATGGTATATAAACCACAGAATCACGACTATTACATTAAAAAATATCTTAGATACAAGGAAATTGTAGGGAGGAAACAGAAATGAGAGATTTAAGAAAAGAATATGAATTAGCCAAGAAAGAGTATTCTAAAATTGGAGTTGATACTGATAAAGCTCTTGAAGAATTATCAAAAATTAGAATTTCAATGCATTGCTGGCAGGGTGATGATGTTAGAGGATTTTTATTTAATGAAGAATTAAGTGGTGGTATTCAAGCAACTGGAAATTATCCTGGAAGAGCCAGAAGTGTTGATGAATTAAAGCAAGATATAGAGGAAGTTTTAAAACTTGTTCCTGGGAAATTCAAATTGAATTTGCATGCAATTTATGCAGATACAAAAGAAAAAATTGATTTGGATCAAATTGAACCTAAACATTTTGAGAGTTGGGTTGAATTTGCAAAGAAAAATGATTTGGGATTAGACTTTAATCCAACGTGTTTTTCTCATCCAAAAGCCGGAAGCGGATTTACATTGTCAAGTAATGATGATGAAATTAGAAACTTTTGGATTGAACATTGCAAGAGAAGTAGAAAAATTGGCGAATATTTCGGCAAAGAATTAGGCATTCCTTGCGTTACAAATATATGGATTCCTGATGGTATGAAAGATACACCATATGATAGACTTTCTCCAAGAGTTAGACTTGAAAACAGCTTGGATGAAATTTTTAAAGAAAAAATTGATCCAAAATACAATATTGATTCGGTTGAATCGAAGTTATTTGGAATTGGTGTTGAATCGTATACAGTAGGAAGTAATGAATTTTATTTAGGTTATGCTGTTAAAAATCAAACTTCTTTAACTTTGGATTCTGGCCATTTTCATCCAACTGAGGTTATAAGTGATAAAGTTAGTAGCGTTTTGCTATATGTTCCTCATTTATTGCTACATGTATCTCGTCCAGTTAGATGGGATAGCGATCATGTTGTACTTTTTGATGATGAATTAAATGAAATTGCAAGAAGTTTAGTTAGAAGTGGATTAATTGAAAAGACATCAATTGGTCTTGATTATTTTGATGCATCAATCAATAGAATTGCAGCTTGGGTTGTAGGAATTAGGTCGACTCAAAAAGCGTTATTAAGAGCTTTGCTTGAGCCAACAGCAAAGTTAAATCAAATTGAAAACAACAAGAATTATACTGAAAGAATGGTTTTAACCGAGGAAATGAAAACTATGAATTTCGGTGCGGTATATGACTATTATTGTTTCATAAATAATATTCCAGTCGGTTTAGAATACTTGGATGAAATTAACGAATATGAGAAGAATGTTCTTTCGAAAAGAGGTTAGAATAATATGAAAGTATTAGAAGCAGAATTTGTTAAAGAATTTATTAAACTTTGTGATAATGGCTATAAAAAAGGATGGCATGAAAGAAATGGTGGGAACCTTTCTTATAGAATTAAAGATAATGAAGTTGAATTAATTAAAGAAGATCTAATCGATACAAATTCATACATGGATATCGGGACTACTGTTAGCGATTTGAAAAATGAATATTTTTTAGTTACTGGTAGTGGTCGTTACATGATGAATGTAAAGGAAGATCCAGAAAACAATATTTGCATCATTAAATTAGATGAGACTGGATCTAAGTTTAAGATTGTTTGGGGTTTGAAAAAGGGTGGAAGACCAACAAGTGAACTCCCTTCACATTTGATGAATTTGGAAGTAGTAAAAAGAAGAACGAATGGAAATTTTAGAATCGTTTATCATTGTCATGCAACTAACGTTATAGCTTTGACTTTTGTTTTGCCTTTAGAAGACAAAATATTTACTAGAGAATTATGGGAAATGGCAACCGAATGTCCAGTTGTTTTTCCTGAAGGTGTTGGCGTAGTTAAATGGATGGTTCCAGGTGGTAAAGATATTGCAATTGAAACTTCAAAATTGATGGAAAAATACAACGTTGCAATTTGGGCTCATCATGGAATTTTCGTTACTGGTCCTGATTTTGATACAACTTTTGGATTGGCTGATACTGTTGAAAAGAGTGCTGAAATTTTAGTTAAAGTTATTTCAATGAATGGTGGAGTTAAAAAAAGACAAACAATTACAACCCAAAATTTTGTTGATTTAGCTAAAGACTTTCACGTTACTTTAAATAAAGACGCATTAGATATTTAGTGCGATTATTTCATTATTATTAACTTTTTGGTGCTTTTATTGATATAATTATAAAAATAAAACTATGTTTTATTTTGTTTTATTGATGAAATTTTATAGGAGTAGGTAATGAAAGCAATCAACTTAAAGTGTTTAGGTTTAATAAATCCTTTAGGAATTGACGAAAAACACCCAAGAATTACATGGAACATTGATTCTGGGCAACGTCAAATTGCTTTTGAAATTATTTACTCAATTAATGACGGGATTAAAAGAACAAGCGGGAAAAAGATTTCTTCATCAATGTTTTATGTTTTTGAAGATAATTTTAATAGCAGAGATAGAGTTACTTATTCTATAAAAGTTTTTGATAGCAATAATTCAAGTGGAACTGAAAGTGAAAAAGCTTCTTTTGAGTTTGGCTTACTTCATAAAGAAGATTTTTTAGGGAAGTTTGTTTCTGGCGACTATAAAGTTAATAAAAAATATCGCTATCCTGTTAGCTGCTTTAGAAAGAAATTTCTTTTAAATACTTTCAAAAAAGCTCGATTATATATAACAAGTTTAGGAAATTATGATGTTACGATTAATAAAAGAAAAGTTACTGGTGAAGTTTTAACTCCTGGATATACAGACTATAAAAAAAGAGTTCAATATCAAACTTATGATGTAACAGAATACGTAAAAATTGGCAATAATGAAATTGAAATTGAAGTTGCAGATGGTTATTTTAGAGGATCTGTTGGCGATATTGGAAAAGCTTATGTTTATGGAAATGAAACTGCTATTTTCTTCCAATTAGAAGTTTTTGATGGTGAAAAAAGGGAAGTCATTGTTTCTGATGAAACTTTAGAGTTTTCTGATGATGGTGAATATTTATTTGCAGATATTAAAGATGGGGAAATTATCGACGCAAGTCAAGAACCAAGTTATGGTGGGAAAGTAAAGGTTGTATCATATAAAAACCATGTATGCTCATCAAATGGTGTATCAGTTATTAGACATGAGTCTTATATTCCTAAAATTTATAAAGTTGGTGAAAATCTTTATATGCTTGATTTTTCAAAGATTATAACTGGTTTTTTAAGTTTTAGATTTAATGGAATTGATGGCGATAATTTATTAATTAAATTAGGCATTTCATTGAATGAAAGAGGACAACTTGTTCAAAATGGGATTCAAAAAGTAAATTCAAAAAAATATAAACAAAATGATTTTATTTTTAAAGAAGGTTACGTTTTAAATTTAAAAGAAAATGATCTAAAGAAGACATCTCCTTTACAAATTATTAAATATAGAGCTAAAAATGGTGAGAATGTTTATGAAACTAAATTTTCTATATTTAGTTTCAGGTATGCACTTGTCGAAACTAAACTTGATATTTCTAAAATTGAGTTTTGTGGGATAGCTGTTTATAGCAATTTTAAAACAGTTGGAAGTTTCTCGTGCAACAACAAATTAATCAATAAATTTGTTGAAAATTCTTTGTCAACTATTAAGAATTTATCGCTTAGTATCCCAACTTTTTCTCCATTTTATGATAGAAGCGGAAATTTAGCGGAAAATTTAATTTTATTTAATTCAGCAAGTTATTTAGTTGATTATTATCCTTTAAGCAAAAAGTATATTAGAGATATTTTTGACGCACAAAATAAATCGGGAGATTTTGAAATTAAAGCACCAAAAGGTGATGTTTCAAAGAAAGAAAGAAAATTTAAGACATCATATGCATATAATGATGCTGGTATTTTATTGCCATATTATTTTTATAAAAAATATGGAGATGAATCTTTGATTAGAGAATATTACGATAATATGGTTATTTTTGGTAATAATCTCATTAAAAAATGTAGTTTCCCAGCAATATTACATAAAAATGCAAATATAAGTCCTTCAAATAGTAAGTATTTATTAAATAAAGGAATATCCATTGGTGATTTTGGAGAAACAAAGGATGCATATAATCCTAAAAAGTTTGATTGGATTTTCCCAAAAGTTTATGAAAATACTTTATATGCGCATCTAGATTTTAAGGCTTTATCATTATTTTCTAGCTTATTAAGCAGACCTGAAGAAGCTAAATTTAATGAATATGAAAACGGAACATTAAAAGCATTTAATGAATTATTAGTTAAAAAAGAATATACGCTAGATACAAATAGGCAATCTAGATTAGTTGTTCCTTTAACTTTTAATTTGCTAAGTGAACAATATGATATGTTTGCAAAAGAAAAACTTGTAAAAATATATGAAGAAAATGGTCATAAACTTAATACAGGGAATTTAAGTGCTCCATATTTTATATTTGCGTTATTTAAAGCTGACAAAGAATTAGCTTTTAGTGCTATTGAAAGTGAAAGAGCTGATAAATGGCTTTATTTATGTAAAGATAATTCAACTACTTTATTTGAAAATTCTTACAATGATGACATAAATTATATTTCAAAAATTACATTAGTTGATTTCTTATTTTCTAAAGTTGCAGGAATCAATATTAGTAAGGAAAATTGTTTTGAAATTAAGCCTAATTTTGGCGGAGGAATTATGTCAGTAAATTGCGAATATAATTCTATTTATGGTCTGGTAAAAGTTAATTATAAAAGAGATGATAAAACATTTAATTTAAAAGTTGTAATTCCAGGCAATTGCGATGCAGTCGTAACTTTGCCAAGCGGGAAAGAAGTATTTTTGCATTCTGGAATTTATAACTTTAACGAATATTTATAAATGGAGGTATCGTTATGAAATCAAAAGTTTATTTTACTAAAGAAATTACACCTGAATCATTAGTTAAACTCTATGAAATTTTAGGTGTTAAGTTAGAGGGAAAGGTTTGTGTTAAAGTCCATAGTGGCGAACCAGGGAATCAAAATTTTTTGCATCCTGAATTTTTTAAACCAATTGTTGATTTAGTCGATGGGACAATTTGCGAATGTAATACTGCTTATGATGGTGGGAGAAACACTTCAGAAAAGCACATTGAGACGTTAAAAAATCATGGATGGAGCAAATATTTCAAGGTTGATCTTTTAGACAAAGAGGGACCAGATTATTGTTTTGATATTGATGATGGAATTGTTATAAAAAAGAATTACGTTGGTAAAGATTTATTAAATTATGATTCTTTACTTGTATTAAGCCATTTTAAAGGTCATCCAATGGGTGGTTTTGGTGGAGCATTAAAACAACTTTCAATTGGTTGTGCTTCAAGTTATGGTAAAAAATATATTCATGGCGCAGGGAACACTGAAGGTAATTTTTGGGGAACAGAACAAGATAAATTCATTGAAGCTATGGCTGATGCTGCTAGTGTCGTTGCTAAACATTTTGCAAATAAAGCTGTTTATATCAATATTATGAAAAATATGTCAGTAGATTGCGATTGTTGTGCTGTTGCGGAAGACCCATGTATGAAAGATATTGGAATTTTAATTTCGAATGATCCAATTGCAATTGATAAAGCTTGTGTCGATTTAGTTTATGCATCAAAAGATCCAGGAAGAGACCATCTTATTGAAAGAATTAAATCTAGACATGGTGAACATATTTTAGAAACTGCTGTAAAACATAATTTTGGTTCGTTAGATTATGAACTAATTAATGTTGATAACTTATAAATTTTTCTTTAAATGGATATGTGGGTAATTTTCATCCAAAAATAATGGTTGATTTAAACTCATATATCCATTTTTAAAATAGAAACCTCTTTTATCGAATTGGGCATCTAAATATATTGTAGTGTAACCATTATTTTTGGCATATTTTTCTGCTTCATTTAATAATGCTGTTCCTAAATGCATTCCTCGATACTCTTTTAATATTGCAAACCTTCCAAGTTTTAATGAGTGTTCATCTTTTTTGATTAATCTTAATGTACCAATTGGTACATTATTTAAAAACATTAAGATATGAGTACAACTATTATCTAAATCATCAATGTCTACTATGTAGCATTGTTCTTTAATGAATACAACTTCTCTAATTTTTTTGATTGATTCATTAATTTTATTAAAAAATTCAAATCTAATATTGTTTTCGTTCATATTCATAAATATATGATATTTATTTAACTATGTAAATTAAAAAGATTTGATTTAATCGGATTGATCTTATATATATGATATTAAAAAATACATGTTGATTTTTATTGAGTTTTTATATATCATAATAAAGCGCGTGGATCATTGGTGTAGCGGTTAACATGTCACACTGTCACTGTGAAGATCACGGGTTCGATTCCCGTATGATCCGCCATTTTTTTAAAAATTAGGCTGGCCCGGTAGCTCATCTGGTAGAGCAAAGGACTGAAAATCCTTGTGTAGCGGGTTCGACCCCCGCCTGGGCCACCATAGAAAACTTCATCGACGTTGTCGATGTTTTTTTATACAAATAAAAGCGCCACTCAGTAAGGAATAAAAGGAGTGGCGCCCAAACATAATGTGAAAGGAATTATTTCTTAAGTAATGTATTTTCTTGAATTACCTTAGCAACCATGTGTTGAGGTACTTCTTGATATGAATCGAATTCACGGTTATAGAAGCCGGAACCTTTTGTTAAAACTCTTAATTTTGAAACATAATCTTGAATTTCTGCTTCAGGTACAAGAGCGGTAATTTCTTGAATACTTTCTGGTTTTTCATCAATCGAGAGAATTCTTGCTCTACGTTGATTTAGATCATTTAAGATATTTCCGGTATATTCATTATTTACTTGAATATAAACTTTCATGATTGGTTCAAGAATAGTTGGATTACATTTTGCATAAGCTTCTTTAAATGAAATTTGAGCAGCCATCTTGAATGAAAGATCGTTACTATCGACGCTATGATATTTTCCATCAAGGAGGATACCTTTAACACCTAAAACTGGGAATCCAGCAAGTTGTCCTGATTGTAGGCCTTCAAAGAAACCTTTTTCAACTGCAGGAATATAGTTCTTTGGAACTGATCCACCAAAAATTCTTTCTTCGAAACAATTTTCTTCAGTTGGTTCAAATCTCATAACAACAATGCCATAGAAACCTGATCCACCAGATTGTTTAACATATCTTCCTTCAGCTTCAGCGCTTCCTCTAATTGTTTCACGATAAACAATTTTTGGAGTAGACATTGTTAAATTAACTTTAAATAAATTTGAAATTCTTTCTTTAATGAAATTTAAGTATGATTCACTTAAACCACCAATTAAAAGTTGTTTTGTTTCATTGTTACGTTTAACTTCTAAACATGGATTTTCAATTTGAAGTTTAGCAATGGCTTGCATTGTTTTATCTTCTTCTTTTGAATCAGCAAAAGTTAAAGCTCTAAAATAAACAGCGGTTGGGAATTTTGTAGGTTCCATAATAAATACATTTGCTTTATCACAAATTGTATCGGTTGTTTCGAGCTCTTCTAATTTTTGAATACCAGCAATATCGCCAGCTAAAACTTTATCAACAGGAGTGAAGTTGCCACCTTTAATAGAAACTAAGTTATTAACTTTTACGGTTTCATTTAATCTTGGAATATAAACTTCATCACCCGAATGTAATTCGCCACTTAAAACTTTAATGACATTAACAACGCCTTTGAATGGATCAAAGTAAGTCTTAAAGACATAAGCGCTGAATGGTTCAGTAGTGGAAGTTGTTCTTTGAACTTCTTCGCCTTTTTCGTTTTTACCAACATATGGTTTTAAGTCGCAACTTGATGGTAAATAATCAACTAACATTTGTAACATTGTGTGTAAACCAATGCATTTAGTTGTGCAACCACAAAGAATTGGAGTTAATTGACCACTTAAAACACCTGAATGTAATCCTTTATGAATTTCATCCATTGTTAAAGTTTCGCCACCAAAGTATTTATCTAAATATTTATCATCGGTCAAAGCTACTTGTTCTTCAATTTTTGTATGAAGTTCAATAACTTTTGCTTTCTTATCTGGGTAGATTTCTTCATCAACACATTCTGTACCATTATATTTTCTTGCTTTCATTGTAATAACGTTGACGAATCCATCAAATTGATCTTGGTGACCCATTGGATAAACAAATGAAATTGGGCCATTTTTATCAAGCTTTTGAGAAATGTCTTCTAAGATTTCTTCGTAAACAATGTTTTCTTTATCCATTTTATTAACATAAATAATGGTTGGAATACCATGTTTTCTTAAAAGACGATAATGTTTAACTGTTTCAACTTCTACTTTTTTACTTGCATCGATGCAAAGAATTGCACCTTTAGCGATATCCATGACACCTAATGCTTCATAAATGAAGTCGTCATTTCCTGGGATATCAATTAAATTAAGTTTGTAATCTTTGTAATAAATTGGAACGATAGAAAGTTGACAAGAACTAAGTCTATTTTGTTCCTCTTTTGTGAAATCGCTGATTGTATCTTTATTTTCAACGGTTCCCTTCTTTAAGTTGGCGGTAATACTATGTAGTGTTTCGACTAACGTAGTCTTACCAGTACCCTGGTGTCCCAAAACGAGTATGTTTCGGATGTTCTCTGCAGAATATTCCATATTATCCTCCTTTATTATTCTTTCGAAATAATTATGTATTTCTTCTACGACACGACTTATGTATATATTTTACAATAGAGATTTAAAAATAAAAATATAAATTTAAGAAATATTCGATTTAATGCAAGTTTTTAGTTTTGTGACATAAAAATCTATTTTTAGTAGACAAAATAAAACTAGTTGATTCTTGTAAGCAATTTTCAAAATATTTAAAATATTTTTTAGGAGGTTTTTCTTGTATGGCAAAAAAGAAAAATAAATTTAGTTTAGGCTTTATTGTTGCTTGCGTTGCTTGTTTATTAGCAATTGTTGGATTCTGTATGGTTTTCACCCAAGGATTTATCTATGCCGAGAATGGTGGAAGCATGCTTGGAATTTCCGTATCTGGCAAGGTAAGTTATCCAGGATTAGGTGTAGTTTTTGGTGGCACTCATAATGTCAGTGTTACTGCATCATCAAGCATTACTGGAAGTTCAACAACATCATCATCTGTAGATTTTGCTTTCAACTTTGTTGGATGTTTTGCATTTGTTTTAGCATTACTTGGTGGCGTTGCTGGTCTTTTTGGACCAAAAAACAAATATGTTGCATTATGTGCTGTTGTTCTTGCTTTAGTTGGAACTGTTATGGTTTTCTTTACTGTTAGTGGTTATGCTGCTGCAAATTCAACTGATAATATTAAACTTGATCCAAATAGTTATAAATGGGGAGCAGGTTTAATTATTGCTATTATTTGTTTCTGTGTTGAGACTTTAGGTCTTTGCTACAACGCATTTAAAGCTTTAAAGAAATAAGATTATATCGAATAAAAATCATACACGACTATAAAATAGTCATATTTGAAATATTGTAAAATAAAAGCAATTAGGTACTAAACTTAATTGCTTTTTTCTTTCTTGGATTTTATTTTATATAGCAAATTAAGAGATATAGTTTTTGTATCGCTTGCTATTTTCTTTCCTGCATAGATAAATGTGAATATTTCAAGTCTACCAATAAACATAGCAATAGTTATTAATATAACCAAGAAATTGTTATCCATATATTCTATTCCTGAACTAATTCCTGCATTACTTAAAGCAGTTGAAGTTTCAAACATAACATACATAAAGTTATATTGACCATTTGTTACCATCGCAAAAATTATTGAAAGTAAAAAGAACAATAACATATATAAAATGCCATATGTGCATGAGTCGGTAATCTCTTTTTGTGAAATTGCACGGTCTTGCCCATATTTATAAATGTAGTGAGGATAAATAATATTTTGTGCAGAATATTTTTCTTTTAACGACCAGTGAATTGATTTTGCGATGACGCCAATACGGTACATTTTGATGCCACCGGCTGTAGATCCTTGTTGACCGCCAAAGCACATAACTAATGTAAGTAAGAAAATTGCTGGAGCACTAAAAGTATCATTTAATGATGGTGCATTGCTGAAACCTGTTGTTGTCACAGATGAAATATAGAAGAACACATCATATCTTAAACTTTCCACGAATGACAATTTGTTATTTGTAATACTTGGAACAATACTTGTAATAATTATTAATAATGGAATAAAAACTAAGGCAGTGTAGATGGTGGTTGTCATGTCCAAATCTTTGAATGCTTTCTTGAATTTGAAAGTAAATAGCAAGAACATAACAAAGAAATTTGTCGCACTTAAAACCATTAAAACTTCAACAACAATTTCGATTGCTAAATTATTATAAGCATAAATACTCATATCTCTTGTTGAAAATCCGGCACTTGAAACACTAGACATAGTAGTGCAAAGAGCTTCAAAGTATGAAGCATATTCTGGATCATTTTCACAACCTTGAGGACGATCAATTTTTGTCCATTCATTCATGCCACTAAGCCAAAGAACAATGCTTCCTACAATAGTTAGAGCAATATAAATTCCAAAAATTAATTTAGCAGATTTATATAAATTTGGTAAAAGTCTATCAGTATGCCCTTCACTATAATAAAGAGAGATTCCTTGATTATCGTTTAAAACGCAAGTTAAAACTAAAACGAAACCAACGCCACCTGTAAATTGAAGTAACGCTCTGTAAAATAAGAAACAATGACCATCACCATTTAATAAATGAGTAGGAGAATTAGAAGCTCTTAAAGCACTTAAACCACAAGTTGCAAAACCTGAAACAGTTTCATATAAACCTTGGAAATAGTTTAAGCCTAATCCGCCAAACCTAAATGATCCAATATAATCTGGAAGTGAAAATGGAATAGCGCAAAATAAGCATGAAAATAACCAAATAAGAACTAATAAAACAAAATCTTGATATTTCCCTAGTTTAACTTGTTCTCTATTTTTTAATAAGAAGGAAAGAGCAATTCCTATAATAATAGAAGATATACCAGGAACTAAAAAAGCTAGTATTCTATTAAATTCATATCGATAGAAAAACATTGATACAATTGGTAAAAGAATAATAACACCAGCAACAATTAAAAATATCCCTAAATAACCCAATATTAAAGGCCAACCTCTACTTTGCTGATTATTTCTTTGATCTGCAATTTCATCTTCTAAAGGTTTTACAACACTTTTGTTTAGTTTAAATATATCTTTAAATTTAACTTTTGGATTTCTAGTATATTTAGCCTTACTTTTCTTCATGGAACTTATTATAATCATATAGAAAAAAATTGCCATTCTTAGTGGTGGAACGGATAAAGAAAAATTCATCAATTTTTAATTAAAAATTGATGATAGGAAATTAAAAAAATAATGATTGAATCATATAAAATAATAATGGATAATTAAAACCAACCCATAGGGAGACATAGATATGAAAATAAAGAATAGACGTTGGACGTGCCGTTCTTTTACTACCAATCCAATTAAAAATAGGATTCTTGAAAATGTCGTTTATTATGCCTCCCAAGCACCTGTAGGAATGAATTTATATAATAAATTTCTTATAACAATAGTTGATTCTGATAATGTAGGATATCTAAGAAAACATTTAATGGATCATTTTCATGATGAAGATGTTACATATAATGCTACAAGTATGATAATCATAAATATAAACGAAGATACTTATAAGACTCATAAAAGTACTTGTGATAAATCAGCTGGAGCAATAGCTGTTCTTCTTGAATCAATACTGACAAAACATCGGTTAGGTGTATCAATTTCAGAAAGTATTTATGACTTTTATGAACAATATAATGT
>CAVFXI010000018.1:0-13999 GCA_963626345.1 Gemmiger formicilis
TCACATCCCTCTCAAGGATGCATACATGGGTTCGAATCCCATACAGGGTACCATTTATAAGTTATGTCCGATAATTCGTTATCGGTTTTTTTATACAAAATATAATTAAACAGTCTGGTATAGTAATTTTTTATAGAATTATAATTTTAGCGGTTAATTGTGTGACGGGATTAGGAAAATTTGATGTACATTGTTCTACTGTAGAATTTGGATTTATATTATTTGAATTCAAAAGAACTAAAAATCAGATGTCCTTAAATTATATACGTTTTAAAATGATTTTTTAGAAAGTCATGGAAAACCTTGATAGTTTGCATTAAATTAAAAAAAAGAAAATTAATTCTATTTTTTATTTATTTTTAAAATAATGGTGTTTATCATTTTAGCCATATTTGTTTTCGATATTTTAAAATCGTCAATAATCCATTTTTCTAATGCACCAATTATGCCTGAAACAACAAAAACCGATTCAATTAAATTGTATTGGTTATCAAATGAAGGGTTTATTTTTGAATTTTCATCGAAAACATCAATATAAAAATTTTTCTTAATTTTATACATTGTATTTCCAGTGTTGGAACGCATTAGTGTTTTAAAAATATCTTTGTTTTTTTCTATGTAATTTACTAATAAATTAGATAATTTTAAGCTGTTATTAGAATCGGTTGTAGGAAATGATGAAACAAAAATGCTCTTTAAATCCGATATAATTTCATTTTCGATACTCTCATATAGATCATAGATGTCCTCATAATGTAGATAAAATGTTCCCCTTCCTAAATTGGCTTGTCGTGATATTTCAGCAACAGAAATTTTATTTATATCTTTTGTTTTTAAAAACTCAAGGAATGTATTTTTTATTAATTTTTCTGTTTTTTCATTTCGTCTATCATTCATTTTTAGCACCTCTTTTATGAACAAATTAATGCAAGAATTCATTAATGAACGATTTAATTAAATCAGTTCATTGAAAATAAAGCATTTCAATTATGCTAAACACATGTTCATAAATAAACAGTTGTTTATGAATAAAATAAATCAAAATGGAGGATATATGATGGTTAAATATAGAGAAATACTTAAAAAAGAGATAAAAGAAATAGCGAAAATGGTGGCTAATTCATTCGGTGAATACCCGATGTATTCATTAACTTTTAAAGACAAATTTAAGCAAAAAGAAGATTTTATTCACTACATTACAAAATTAAATGAAGTTCATATAAGTGCAAACGCTAAAAAACATAAATGTTTTGTAGGCATTGAAAATGGTGAAATTGTGTCTGTTGCACTTTTACAAAATCCAAATATAAAAAGAATAAGTCTTTGGAATTATATAATTTCTGGCGGAATCGGATTATTATTTCCTGTTGGATTTAAAAGATTAATTGATTTCTTTAATATATCAAATAAAGCCCATGCATCGTGTGAAAGAGTGCATAACGATGCATGGTATATTGAATTATTAGCTGTATCAGCAAACTTTAAGGGACAAGGCTTTGGTAGCAAAATGATTTTTGATTGCTTAATTCCATATGTCAAATCTAAGAATGGAAATAAAATAGCGCTAATTACCAATACTGAAAAAAATTGTAATTTTTATGAAAGGAATGGATTTAAAAATTTTTCGTTTGAAAAGATTTATTGGGAAAATGAAATCCTTGATAACTGGAGTTTTATAAAAAACATATAAATTTGTTTTTTGCTTAACACTTATTTAATTTATAAAATTATGAATCTTATATTAATTTTATGTATTAAATGATAAAATATTTCGATGAGATGAAGAAAATGAATAAACAAAATAAATTAATGTTAATTTATTAGATTGTTAATTCAAAATTTATGAAGAAAAAGTCGTTATTACTTAGTAAAGTAGTTTTATTTGAAAAAATGGAGGAAAAAGAAAATGAAAACTAGAATTTTAACAAATGCTAAAATCTTCACCGCAAACGAAAAGGAACCTTGGGCTGATGCTGTTGTTCTTGAAGGCAATAAGATTGCCTATGTTGGCACTAATGAAGGAGCATTAAAGTTTAAAAAATCTGATGATGTTGTTGTAGAGGATTTAGGAGGTAAACTTGTAACTCCAGGTATTATTGATGGACATTTACATGTTTTTGCAGCAACTATGTTTGAAGGATTACTTCGATTAGATGCGATGACACCAGAACAAATGTATGAAGCTATCGCTAAAGATGTTAAAGATCATCCTGATCGTAATGCTTATACTGGCATGGGTTGGTTCGATACTGCATTTGGAGCAGAAGGACCAAATAAGGCAGATCTTGATGCTATTTGTCCAGATAAACCTATGGCATATCTTTCCGCAAGTATGCACACAGTATGGTGTAATTCTAAGGCATTAGAGGCTGCCGGAATCACTCGTGACACTCCAGATATTGATCCTGCTGGTGGCGTTGTTTATGTTCGTGATAAAAATGGCGAACCAACAGGTTATTGTAAAGAAATCGCTTCGATGGATAAGGTAATGGGTGCTGTTAAGTATTTTGATGACGAAGCAAGAAAAAGAGCTATGAATGAATTTAAGGCAAATTGCTCAATGAATGGAATTACCTCTCTTGTTGATTGTGGTGCTATAAGCTTTATGAAATACATCTTAAACGATGATCTTTGTGCAGAAATAAATAAAGATGAATACCCAATCCGTATTAATTTCTGTGGTTCTGCTGGTGTTGCTGGACTCTATGAAATGGCATTTAATGACGCTGTTGATTTTTCTAAGAGATATAATAACGATCGTTTCTTCTGTACTTTTGGAAAACTTTTCAATGATGGAACAGTTGAAACATTCTCTGCTGCAATTCCACATGCATATCCTGATGGTAAGGTAATTGCTCCAATTATGACTACTGAAGTCCTTGCTAAAAAGTTTGAAGAATTTGCAAAAGCTGGAATAGATGCTAATATTCATGCTATTGGCCCAGATGCAATACATAATGTATTAGAAGCTGCTGGAATCGTTCGTAAAAAAGGATATAAAGATATTCGTATTGTTTGCTCACATTCTTCATATGTTTATCCAAAAGATATTGAGCTTTTTGGAAAGAATGATGTATTTTCAAATACAACTGGATGCTGGATTGCATCAATGACTCCAGAACAAGAAGAACTTGTTGCAAGTCTTACAGAAGCTAAAGCTTATGCTGTTAAGTCAATTAAGGATAGTGGTGCTAAAGTTGGATTTGGTTCAGATTTCCCAACAGATCCTACAACCTTCCCAGTTATGCCAAACATGGAAACTCTTGTTACAAGAAGTCATGTAGGTGAAAAGGGTGCATTTGTACATGATGGAGCAGAATGTATTAGTGTTGCTGATGTATTAAAAGGTTATACCATTAATAATGCTTACCAAATGCATAAGGAAGATGTACTTGGTTCAATTGAAGTTGGTAAGTATGCAGACCTTACTGTATTCAGCAAGAATTTATTTGAAATTGATCCACATGAAATTCATAATGTAACAATTTCTGAAACCATCAAAGATGGTATTACAACATATAAAGCATAAAACAATAGATATAACTTAAAAATAACGCCAGCAAAAATGCTGGCGTTTATTTTTTTAGAAAATCCTTGTCCTAAAGTTAACTTTAGGGTGTATTCTTAATATATTATGATTTTAGGAGAATTATTTAAAATGAATAAACCTTATATTATTTGCTATATGATGATGTCTATTGATGGAAGAATTGATTGTGCTATGACTCAAAAATTACCAGGAGATGAATACTATAAAATATTAGATTCTTTTAAAGCTCCATCTTCCCTTTATGGTCGAGTCACTGCTGAACTTGAAATGGCTCTTCCAGGAAAGTTTTCTAGTAAAGCGAACTCGCTACTTAATAAAGAAGAGTTTTATAAAGCGATTTCTAGTGATGGATACGAAATTATAGTTGATAGTCATGGAACTCTACTTTGGGAAGATCAAATTAATAAAGAAAAACCTTTGCTTATAATAACTACTGAAAAAGTCAATAAGGAATACCTTAATTATCTTAATGAAAAGCATGTATCTTGGATTGCGTGTGGCAAAGATAAAATCAATCTAAAACGAGCATGTGCAATTCTTAAAGAAGAATTTAATGTCGATAGAATGGTGGTTCTTGGAGGAGGCCACATTAATGGCAGTTTTCTTGAGGCTGATTTATTAGATGAAATAAGTGTTCTTATTGGATCTGGAGTTGATGGCAGAGAAGGAATGTGTGCTATTTTTGATGGATTACCTATGAATAGTGAAGTAAAACAACTTAAACTTGAAAAAGTTGAATCATTTGATAGTGGCGCAGTTTTGATTAAATATAGAGTCAAATAATTTTGATTGCATTCATTAATTTTTCCAAAACTTGTTTATGAACTAGTGTATAAACAAGTAAAAGCAAGAATGTATCTTTAAGAATTAGTTTATTTAGATTTTTGCAAAATAAGATCTCTATAAATTCTATATATCTTAATATATAAACGATTAATTTTTTAAATTATATGTATCTTAAAAACAAATGATTACAATTAACTTTTTTCATTCGTGAATCTATTTTTTAATGCATTTAATTAATTAATGTAATAAAATAATTTTAACATGAAAAGAAGCATTTTTTTCGATTTAGATGGCACATTATGGGATGCAATAAATCAAATTAAAGAGAGCTGGAATTTGACAATGGAAAGGCTTGATCAACCTTTCAGTTTTTCTTTTGATATGATTAAATCGATAATGGGTCTTACGCCTCTTGAAACATTGCCAATTACTTTTCCTGGCTTAGAAGAAGAAAAAGCAATGAAATTATTTCAAGAATGCGTTAAAGATGAAATAAAGTTTTTAAGTAAAAAACCTGGAACTTTATACCCTAATGAAGAAGAAGTTTTATCTTCTCTTGCTAAAAAATATCAGTTATATGTTGTTTCTAATTCTGATGTTGGATATGTCGAAAATTATCTTACTTCATGCCATATGGAAAAGTATTTTAAAGGTCACGTGTGTGCCGGAGATACTAAATTAGCCAAATGGCAAAATATCCTTTATTTAAAAGAAAAAGAAGGTATTGATGAAGTTATTTATGTAGGTGATACTCTAAAAGATAAGATTGAATCTAACAAAGCAAATGTGAAATTTATTCACGCTAGTTATGGATTTGGAGTTATTGAAAATGATGAATTTAAGATAACAAATCTTTTGGAACTACCACAATTAGTTGATAAGTTGTTTAATGGGGATTAAAAGATTCAATTAAAATAATTTATGAGTCTAGAATGGAGAAATCTTTATGGAAAACGAAAATTTAAACAAGCCATTTAAATTGGACATTAAAAGAACATGCATCATTGGTTTTGCATTCTTTGGTATTCTTCTTTTATGGCAAGTTTATGATTCTTGGTGTCCAACTTTCTTAACTGAACTTTTTAAGAAAGCTATCCCAGGATCATCTGAAAAAGAAGTCCAATATCTTGTTGGAATTATGATGGCTATGGATAATTTAGCTGCTTTAATTTTATTACCAATATTTGGAAAATTATCTGATAAAACCAATACTAAAATCGGAAAAAGAATGCCATACATTTTAGTTGGTACATTTGTATGTGCAGTTGCCTTCCCTTTTATACCTGTATTTTTTCACTTTAATAATATAGTTGGTTACATTATTACATCTTTAATAGTTGTTTGCTTTATGATGATGTATAGAAATCCAGCTGTTTCTTTAATGCCAGATCTTACACCAAAACCATTAAGATCAAAAGCCAATGGTATCATCAATATCATGGGTTATATTGGTGGTGCTTTTGCTACCGTTGTTGGTATTTTCTTTGTTTTAAGTAAATATTTAGGAACAAAAGGTACTGATAGTTGGCAATATGGTAATATTTGGGCAATTGAAATTCCTTTCTTGATTGCTTCTGCATTAATGATTATCTCAGCTTTAGTTTTATTCTTTACAATAAAAGAAAATAAAATTAAAGAAGAAATGAAAGATGAATTAGCACGTGGCGAAGAATTTGCTGCTGTTGAAAATAAAATCGATGATGATAAGCCAATGACAAAAGCAAATAAGACGATGCTTATTCTTATTTTAATTGCCGAGTTCTTCTGGTTTATGGCTGATAATGGTATAGGAACTTTCATGGGTAACTATACAATTTATTACTTAAAAGCAAATTCAAGCTCAAATATGATTAACATAATTGTTGGTGGAATTGGTTCAGTTATTGGTTTTGCTGTTGGCGGATTCATAGCTGAAAAAATTGGCCGTAAATGGACAGTTTTAAGCGGTTTATTATTAGCTATGTGTAGTTATTTATTCTGGTTAATTGCTTCATTTACCTTCCTTAAAGGAGCTGCTGGTAGTGGAACTTTCCCATTTGCAATTTATGTAATTTGGTTTATTAAAGGATTTGGTATGTCTCTAGTTCACGTTAATTCCTTCCCAATGGTTGTTGAACTTTGCTCATCAAAGAAGATTGGCGCTTTCACTGGTTATTATTATGCTGCAAGTATGGCTGCTCAAACAATTACTCCAATCGCCTTAGGTTCATTAATGCTTATTGATGGATTAACATTTAGTTTCTTACCAGTTTATGCATTCATTTGTGTGGCTTGCTCAATTGTTGTCTTTATGTTTGTTAAAAACGTAAAAATTAATAAAGTTAAAGTTTCTAAAGGCTTAGAAGCTTTCGATCAAGAGGACTAAAATGACAAAATTGGAAATTAGAAAATCTCTAGATCCAAGATTCTTTTTAGGAATTTGTCATAGGGGTTATCATAATAAAGATGATATTGAAAATGGCATAAGAGCATTTGAAAATGCCATTAAAAATGATATGGCAATCGAGTTTGATATTCATTTAACTAAGGACAATCAGCTTGTTGTTATTCATGATTCATCTTTAAAAAGAGTTACTTCAAAAGAAGGAATTGTAGAAGATTTAACAGTTGAAGAACTCCAAAAGAATTATAAACTTAATGATGGCGAAGTAATCCCAACTTTCAAAGAAGTATTAGAACTCGTGGATGAAAAAGTTCCGCTCGTTATCGAACTAAAAGTCTATAAAGGTAATTACAAAGCACTTGCTAATAGACTCAAAGAAGAATTAAAAGGTATCAAAGATAAAAGCAAATATGTTTTGATTTCTTTTGATCCAAGAGCATTAGTTGCATGTAAAAACTTTGGACTAATTCGACAATTATTAATCGATGCTGATGGTAAACATAGTTATGTTTATATGTTAAGAAATCTTTTTGAAGGTGTTGATATGCATTATAAAGATGTCGAGAAAAAGAAAGTTCAAAGATATTATAAAAAACATATGATTAACATTTGGACAGTTGAGGATGAAAATGTAGTTACTTCGGCTCTTCCATATGTCGACATGATTACCTTCCAAAATATAGATTGTAATTATGTGCGAGACAAAATGAAAAATAAAAAGTAATATTAAAAGCTCATTATTGCCGAAATAATGAGCTTTTTTAAAGGTTAAAATATTTGTTTTAGGCTTCTTTTTTCTTATTCTCTCTATTAATTCCCCATAAATATAGTGTAACACCTAGGAAATATAAAATTGGAACAACGCAAAATAACATATCTAAGTAATTTGTTGCAAAAAATGAAATAATAATTGAAGAAATAATGAATGCTATACTTCCAAAATATAAATAAATTAATAAAGTCATGTTTGATTTTTTACCCATTGCAAAATAAGTAAAGACTCCTATAACAATTCCAAATATGGCAAGAATAAATCTGCATAGATAGCGAACAAAACCATCTGTGGCATTTTCATATAATGTCCAATCAGCACTAAATAAATTGTATCCTTCGATTACAATAAAGACCAATGAAAATAAGATTATGAATGCCGAAAATATATAACTAATAATTTTTCCTGTTTTTCTCATAGTTAAAAATTCCTTTCATAAATCTTTTTGCATAATTCACTTGTTACAAAATCACTTACAATTATTCCTAAATTTTTACGATTTTGAATTTCACTAGGCAACCAATTATTAATTATTTTTGCAGTGCTTCCAGCATAGGTTGGAGGAAATGCACTAAGGAAATAACACGAACTAAAATTAAGAGTTAGTTTATCTAAATTTTTAGCGCTATAATCGAAACATTTTAAGATTTCACTTTTCTTTTCTTCAATATTTTTCAATTTATAATAATCTTGAACATGAAGGTTACTTTTCTCAATGTTAAAAGTATTTGATGTAGATGAATCAGGATCAAGCCAACCATCATATGCTGGTAAACCGATTGTGCTATTTTCATATCTTGAAATTAAGAAAATTTTTCCTCTTAATTTTCCAATAGTTTCAGGAATTGAACCTGATAAATCCCAAATAGAAGAATGGGATGATAGCGCACTTTTAAGTGATTCATCAAAAGTAGCAGTGGTATTTACTGCGTTACTTTCTTTTTTAATTGAGATAATTAAAGCTTCTGATGGATGTTTTTTCAAGAATGAATCAAAATCATTAAGAGTATCATAAAAGTCTAAATCTTGATCAACAATTCCATGCACTACTTTTAAGCCATTATTTCTTTGTTGAAGTCTAATATCAAAGAAACGAGCACCTGCATTTAATTGGTCACTTATGGATAAATCTTGACACTTTCCTGCTAAATCACCAATTGAATGGAATGCTCCTGAATCGTGAGATCCTGGTATAGATAGTGACGTTAATGATGTATTATCATTAATTTTTTCCATCCAATCTGAACCTCTAGTAGTGGATGAGGTAGTCGATAATGGTAGCATAGCAAAAACAGATGCTACGCATAGAGTTGCTGCAACTGATGCAGCAATAATTAAATGTTTATTTTTATTCATATAACTACTTTATCATTTAATATTAAAAAAGATAAGTAACAACTTAATAATGTTGATAATTTCTATAGTTTTTTATTCTTAAAAAACAAAAAACCAAGATTTGAAATGGTCAAATCTTGGTTAATATAAAATAGAAAATATTATTTTTATTAATTATTTAGTAAGAAAATAGTCGAAAATTTTATTAATTGATTCTTTAGACATAAATGGATAAAACCTATTTATATCTATATAATCAAAATTTCCCTTACAATACTCATCACATAAATAGTCTAAAACGCTTTTTGATACAAAAGGGGCAAATGAAACTAGTTCATCTTTTTTATTTTTATCTTTTAAATATTCCATAAAAATTTTGTCATTAGTTTCTTTTGACATAAATGGAAGTAAACAGACTAATTTAATTTTGTCATATTTTGGATTTCCTTTTATTTTTTCTTGAGCAATTTCTTCTATTTTTTCTTTACCTAAGAATGGAAGTAAAGAATAGAAATTTTTCCCATTTCCTTTAAATACAAATTCAAAATCTAAATCTACATCATTGTTATTTGTATTAATGTAAAGTATCTTTTGATTTTTCAAGGATGAAATTTTATCGCGTATTGCGGTCTTTTTTGCATCTAAGATATTTTTCCCCCCTTCATCATTCTCATCTAAATCATCAATCTCATCATCAAGATCACTTAGTTCATCTTCTAAATCATCAATCTGATCGTTAATTTTTTCTATTTCTTCTTCTTTTCTGTCTTCTTGCTCTTCTAAATAATCATCATATTTATCTTCATCGACTTCACTTGTAAAAGCAAGCTCAGATTTATCTAATTTTACGGCTTCATCGAAAGAAATGTTTTCATAAAATTCATTACCATCTTTTATAATTTTTCTTAAAATCATAACCTATTCTCCTTTAACATATTTAATGTTTTCTTTAAATTCTAGATAATTTTCATTATTTAAATATTTATTTAAATATTCTTCTTTATTTAAAGTTCTTATTTCTTCATCTTTATCCTTATATTTTTTTATTTTTTTCATATAACAATCTTTTTTCGCTTTCGCTTAATCGTTTTGAAAATTCATTTATATTAACTTTAATTTTTCCTTCTTTAATTTCATTAATAATTAATATTCTTTCTAATGGCGAAAATTGATAAAAAACATTTATAAGATCAACTTTTATTTCGTTATTTATTATTTTATCAAGAATAAATTTTCGATTATGTCCCTTAAAAATATTTGTTTCATCTATTTTTAAAGAGTCATCACTTAAACATAATAAATCATCTATTGATGTATTAAATAATTTAGAAAGTTCAATTATTAAATCAATACTTGGTAAAGAATTTCCTAATTCCCATTTTGATATAACTTGCCTAGTAACCATGAGTTTTTCGGCTAATTCATCTTGGGTCATAGATTGTTCTTTTCTTAAAGCATAAATTTTATTTCCAACTTTAATTGAATCAATCATAATTCCTCCTTCCATCAATAGTCTAGGTCGATAGCAATATTTTATCACGCAACTAAATGTTGCGTTTAAGAATGGAAAGATTTTTTTACATTCAAGAATGATTTACACTTGAATATGTCTTTATTTCTTTTTAATTTGCGATAAAAATAAACTTAATAGCATCAAGCAAGGGAAGATTATCGCAAATAATATTCCGATTTTAAGGTTATCATTAAATAAACCTGACATAAATCCAGCAAGAGTTGGACCGGTAGAACAACCAACATCGCCTGCTAAAGCAAGCATAGCAAATAAAACAGTGCCACCATTTTTAATTGCAGCAGAAGCTTTACTAAACGTTCCAGGCCAAAGAATACCAACAGAGAATCCACAAATTGCACAACCTATTAAACTAATTGCTGGAATAGGTACAAGCGAAATTAATAAATATGATCCAATACATAAAACTAAACTTATTTTCATAAATCTATCAAGATTCATTTTTTCGCCGAATTTCCCATATATTAATCTTGAAGTTCCCATTAAGAATGCAAATGACATTGGACCAGCTAAATCACCAATGGTTTTTGAGACACCCAATCCTTGTTCTGCAAATGTTGAAGCCCATTGACTAACAGCTTGTTCGCTTGCTCCAGAACAAAGCATCATAATCATTAATAGCCAAAAAATTGGCATTTTAAATAAATCAATAATATTACAACCTTTTTCACCATCTTCAGTTAAAGGATAAATTGGAACTATTGCAAATAAAACCATATTTAATAAAGGAATTATCGCCCATATTAAAGTTAATATTTTCCAATTCGCAGTTGAAAAAATAGCGAAAAATATAGTAGAAATTAAAACAACGCCTACATGTCCCCAACAATAGAAAGAGTGGAGTAAACTCATAGCTTTTTCTTTATTATCTGATGGACACGCTTCCATGATTGGACTTACTAAAACTTCGATAAGTCCGCCACCAATTGCATAAACAATTACACTTATTAAAATCCCTATGAAGTGGTTAGGAATTAAATCAGGCAAAAATATTAATAATATAAGACCTAAAGCTGAAAATATATGAGCTAATATAATTGATGTTTTATAGCCAATTTTATCGATAAACCAAGCTGAAAAAGCATCAATAAATAATTGAATTACAAAATTAATTGTTATTAATAATGTAATGCTTGCCAAAGGAATATTATATGTTGTTTGAAACGTTACAAATAGTAAGGGAACAAAATTATTTACAATTGCTTGAACTATATATCCAATAAAACAAGCAGTCATGGTTGTTTTAGCATTAATTTTCATAAGTAAGTATTATATATTTTTAATTTATAAAGGCAAGATATTAAGTTGTTATCGTTATTTTTTAATAATGTTAGTTATGACTAACTATTATTTTATAATTGTGATATAATCCTTTTGTTATGAATAAAAAAGTTAAACACAATACAAATTTATTTAAAAAAGTTTTAAAGAAAAAAGGCTTTAAAGATTATAAAGAAAAATCTTTAAAATATGCTAAAAAGTTAAGAGAGATGTATAAGTCCCATAAATTTAAGGAACACAACATTCATCAAACAATGGATATGTATAAAATATATGCAATTATCTTAATGTGTTTAATTTTAAAAGAAGATGGTTTAAGTAAAGAAGAAACACTTGAAATTGTAAATTCAGCATTCGATAGTTTAAGAAAAATTTTATATAGGATTGAAAAAGTAATTGATGCATTACCATTTGCTTGGAAAATTGTAAGAAAATGGAATATTGGGGAATATAAAGATAGATTAAAAGATGGCAGTATTACATTTGACAATTTTGTAGTCACAAATGAAAAAATATCGTACAGAATTAATAAATGTATGTATTGCGAAATATTTTCATATTATGGAATAAAAGAATATTGCAAGATATTTTGCAATACTGATATTAGTGCATATTCAAATTTAACGAAACACGTTAAATTTATTCGCCATTCAGATTTATCTGATGGCGATTGTTGCAATGATGAAATTTATAAGGAGGAATCGAAAAAATGATTTTTGAAACATTAGGAAATAAAAATAAACCAGCAATATTGTTTTTCCATGCAATGGGAGTTGTTGGTAAAAGTAGTGAAAGAGTTGCTAAAAACTTAGAAGATAAATATTTTTGTATTATGCCAACTTCAACCGTTTACTGTAAAGATCAAAAATATATTTCTAAAGAAGATGAGGTTAAACAAGTAGAGATTTTTTTAAAAGAAAATAACATAAAAAAATTAGAATTAGTCGTTGCTTCCTCGATAGGTGCTGATTTAGCTCTCGCTTTTATTGCTTCAACAAAAATTTCTATTAATCATATCTTTTTTGATGGTGGACAATTTGCACAAATTAATAAACCATTAAGAAGAATTATGTCCCCTCTTTTTTATTGGATCATAAGAAGCTTGTATAAGAAAAATGGCGAAAATCTTAAAAAGATTATGTGGTGTGATGATAAAGAAATTAGGCCATACTTTATTGAGGCTGGGAAAAATTTAACTTATAAAAATATGAAAAAACAATTATCTGATAGTTTAGAAAATAAACCATTTCCACCTATTAAAGAAGAGCTTCAAAAACATACTTTTTTTGAATTTGGTAGTGCAGAGGATCACTTTAAATATCGTGATAATGTTATAAAAGCATATCCATATGTAAATTATCCAATTTTTGAAGGATATAATCATATGGAATATCAAATTAGAGACCCAAAAGGATTTGCTAATATGCTTGAATCAATAATAGAAAAAAACAAGATGCCTAATCTTCCATTTATGAAATAGTATAGATTGAATCTTGTTAATTTATTTATGAGTATTTATTTTGAATATACTTTGTATAGAGTTTTTTCTATTTCAGGTGTCCACCATTCAAGGTAACCAGCTTTAGTTGGATGGATTTTGTCTTCCATATATAGTTTTCTTTGTTCTGATGTTATGTTATTGAAATTTTCATTTGAATATAAATCAGCAACATAGATGTCTTTATTTATAGAAATGTTATTTAAGGCTACAACCATTTTTGAATAATTGTCATTTTGATAGTAGGCGTTTGTATAAAATATTACAGGACAATTCCATGTTTCTTTAGCATAGTCAATTATGAAATTTATTGCTCCACAAATGGTATTTGTTTGAGTATCACCTATATTTCCGAGGGTTTTATTTTTAGTTGCATCATTTGTAGAAAGTTGACAAACAAATAAATCAAATTTTTGGTTTTTATCAATTTCTTTTAATCTTTTAATATAGGAATTTCCTTCATCAACAAGTGTTGTGCCACTTACAGCTTCTTTAAAATAAGTGGTGTTGTTTCTTTTTGCAATATATTCAACAAAGGAAGTTTCAAGTGATGATGCACCAAATGTTACGGAAGATCCAAGGTATAAAATATTTTTACCTTTTAATGGACTATTTTCTAATTCTTCAACATTTTCAACATCGTATTTTTCAGCATTTCCTTCAAGCTTGCTTAATCTAATATTTCTTAAAAATCCAAATGGTTTAATTCCCCAGATATACCCTGATATAATAAGAGAAATTAGTGAGTAAATAAGAACCCCTCCAATTATTGATGATGTAATTATAATTTTCTTCTTCATAATTTTGTTTCTCCTTAATATTTATGTGAAATCTCGACTTTTTAATTATAATTTAAAATTTTT
>CAVFXI010000018.1:14009-43473 GCA_963626345.1 Gemmiger formicilis
AAAAAAAATGTTCTTTGATAGCAATATTATGCTTTTTATTATATTTAATCTGTAATTGATGAATATTTTATTTTTGTTTCGAAAATTTATTATTTGTTATTAATTAAATTGCAGAATTTAAACTTTATAAATAATATGTTTAAAACCAATTTATTAATGATCATATTCAAATCAAACATTAAAATGATATTAAAATCAAAATTTGTTTAAAATTTTACTTTACTAAAATTCGTTTTTCGTAGAAAATATCACTCAATGAGAACGAGAAGAAATTTAAACCCTATTAAAACTAAAAATCATCTTATAGGGATTTTATTCCTTTTTAACTCTTATTATTGTTATTTTAAAGCTTAGTGTTTCGTCACTAAGCTTTTTTTATGGGAGGAAATTTATGGAAAAAAGAAACAATAATTTAGTTCTAGATGTTGAAGAAAAGCCTAAAAAATTTGGAGATTGGTTTTTGTTCAGTATTCAACACATTCTTGCAATGTTAGTTGCATGTATTACAGTTCCATTATTAACTGGTTTACCAATTGCAGCTACATTAATTAGTGCAGGTATTGGTACAGCGTTTTATATCGTAGTTACAAAATTTAAATCTCCTGTATTTTTATCATCAAGTTTCGCTTACTTATCGCCAATGAGTTCGGCGTTAGCCATTGGTTTAATTAATAAAAGTGGCGCTGTTGATGGAAATATGAATTATTTAGCCTTAATTTTAGGCATGGCTTTTGTTGGTTTAGTTTATTCGTTAATTGCCTTAATTATTAAATTTGTTGGTACAAAATGGTTAGATAAATTATTACCACCAATTATTGTTGGACCAGTTATTATGGTAATCGGTTTATCATTATCAACAAGTGCAGTTTCATTTATAACTACAACTAATGCAAATACATATAACTGGATTGCAATTTTATCCGGACTTGTTGCCTTAGTTACTACAGCTTTATGCTCACACTATGGAAAAGGAACAATTAAGTTAATTCCTTTCGTTATTGGTATTTTGTCTGGTTATCTCTTTGCTTTAATTATGACTTTAGTTGGTTATTATTGGCTTAAAAATGATTACTTTAATATTGTTGATTTTACGCCATTCATCAATATTTTTAGCAAAGAAAATATTTCATTAGCTTCATTTATTAATTACAAAATATTTGTTCCAAATAGTAGTGAATCATTTATATTCTTAAGATTTGATGAAATTTCAAGATTTGATTGGGCCACAATTGGTCAAGTAATGTTATTATTTATCCCTGTTTCACTTGTTACTGTTTGTGAACATATTGGTGATCATAAAAATTTAGGAAATATCATTAATAGAGATTTATTAAATGGTGAACCTGGAATGCAAAGAACTTTATTAGGCGATGGTATTGCAACTGCAATTAGTGGTGCATTATGTGGTGCAGCAAACACAACATACGGTGAAAACGTTGCGGTCGTTGGTATGACAAAAATTGCCTCAACAAAAGTTGTTTTATCAGCTGCAATCTTAACAATTGTTATTGGATTTATTACTCCATTTAGTGCATTACTTGAAACAATTCCACATTGTGTCACTGGTGGTGTTGCATTAGTCTTATACGGTTTTATTGCCTCTAGTGGCGTTAAAATGCTTATTAGTGAAAAGATTGATTTCAATGACACAAAAAATATATTCATCTCAAGTGTAATTTTAGTTAGCGGTATTGGAGGACTCATTTTCAAATTTGGAAATCCAGATAATCCTTCAATTCAAATTACATCAATTGCTGTTGCTATGATTTTAGGAATTTTCTTTAATGTCATCTTGAAAGACAAGAAAGATAAACAACCAAAAGAAATCACAGATGAAAAATAGTTGATTAATTCTTAAAAAAATCATTTATGAATTTTTATTTCAAATATCGTTTACAAAAATTAAAAAGCCTTTATAATTCTAACTAATGACAGTGAAAAGAAAGAGTAATCTTTAATAGGTACTAGCGAGTCTTGTATGGTGGAAGAAGACAACTGAAAAGAAGATGAACATGGTCTTGGAGTTGGTTAATTGAATTTAGTAGATTAATCCGGGAATTCCCGTTATAGAAGATGAGTTTGATGGAACTCTTAGAGGCTTAATTAGTGATAATTAGGCGAAAAAAGGTGGTAACACGAAATTTAATTTGAATTCTCGTCCTTTTATTTAATAAAAGGACTTTTTTAGTCCTTAAGGAGGATTCAATGCTAGAAATTAAAAATTTAAATAAAAGTTTCGATGGTCACGTAGTTTTAAATGATATTAACTTAAAGATAAACGATGGCGATATTTATGGAATTTTAGGCTTTTCTGGAGCTGGTAAATCAACTTTAGTAAGATGCTTAAATGGACTTGAAACTTTAGATTCAGGTGAAGTTATCTTTAATGATCATGTCTTATGCGATAAAGATAAAAAAGTATCTAAAGAAGATTTAAAGGATATATCGATGATTTTTCAATCTTTTAATCTTTTAAATCAAAAGAATGTTATAAGTAATATTGAGCTTGCTTTAAAACTTCAAAATACAAAAATTTCTTACGATAAAAACGAATATAAAAATAAGAAAAGGGAGTTAAAAGCAAATAAAAACAACATTGAAAATTATAAAGAATATAAGAAGCTAGAACTTGCAAAAATTAAACACAAAAAAGCATTTAAGTGTCTAGAAGATGTTGGTTTAACTTCAAAATGGAATTCTTATCCTTCAATGTTGTCAGGTGGAGAAAAGCAAAGAGTTGCGATTGCTCGTTCATTAATCACTAATCCTAAAATATTACTTTGTGATGAAGCAACTAGTGCACTCGATGTTGAAACGACTGGACAAATATTGTCCTTGTT
The DNA here is from genome assembly GCA_963626345.1 of Gemmiger formicilis. Lineage (GTDB taxonomy): Bacteria > Bacillota_I > Bacilli_A > RFN20 > CAG-826 > Onthovivens. The sequence goes on from CAVFXI010000018.1 coordinate 16,850, forward strand.
AAAAAATCTTCATGATACTTATAACTTAACAATTATTGTAATTGCACATCAACTTCAAGTAATTGAAAAAATATGCAATAAAGTTGCATTAATTGATAATTCTAAAATTGTAGAAGACGGGGATCTAAAAGATATATTCCTTAATCCAAAAAGCGATATTGCAAAAAAGCTCATCTATTCATCACAAATCAATACATCTTTAGATGATAATCATGCAATTAGATTGCTCTTTGATGGAAATACTGATGAACCAATTGTCTTTGATATTATTGAAAAATGTAGTATTAAAGTAAGTATTATTCATGCCGATACTAAAGTCATTGAAAACAAAATGTATGGACAATTAGTATTTAGACTTCCTAAATATGATGAGGATATTAAGAAATTAAAAGAATATTTAAATTTTAAACATATTAAATATGAGGAGATAAATAGTTAATTATGAATATAGAAAACTTATTTATTAGTTTAGGTGAAACTATTTTAATGACAGTTATATCTACTTTCCTTTCATATTTAATTGGTTTACCTTTAGGTATTATCCTTTATATAACAGGTAAAAAAGGATTAGTTAAAAATAAAGCTATTAACCAAACTTTAGGAATAATTATAAATTTATTAAGATCAATTCCTTGCTTACTTTTAATTATTATCTTACTTCCATTAACTAGAGCGATACTTGGGAAAGGAACTGGTGAATGGTATGTAATTATAATTCCATTATTCTTTGCAAGTTTCCCATTTGTTTCAAGAATGGTTGAGCAATCACTACTTGAAATTGATGAAGGTGTAGTTGAAGCAAGTAGAGCAATGGGAGGATCAACTTTTAAAATCATTATTTATTCGATTTTACCGGAATGCAAGGTTAGTTTAATAACAGGAGTTGCTTTATCGATGGTATCAATTCTTGGTTATACAAGCTTTGCATATAATATTGGAGCGGGCGGATTAATTAGCGAAGCTTATTCGCTTTATAGACAAGACCCATCATCCCCATGGGCAATAGGAATTTGGATAATAATTTTAGTTATCGTTATATTGGTTCAAGTTATTCAAGAAGGAACATTATTAATTAGTAGAAAGATAGATAAAAGGAGAATTATAAAATGAAAAAAATAAGATTATTAACATTAGCATTATTAGGAATTAGTTTGCTTTCTGGCTGTGGAGGTAATAGTGATAAAACTATAACAATAGCAGCAAGCGAAGTACCACATGCTAAAATTTTAAATGAAGTTGTTAAAGATATTTTAAGTGAAAAAGGTTATGGATTAAATGTAAAAGTTCTCGACTGGACCTTACAAAATGATGCATTAGCCAACAAAGAAGTTGATGCAAATTATTTCCAACATATCCCTTATTTGAATACTTATAAAGGAACTGTATCCTTAATTCCTGCTTGTAAGGTTCATTATGAAAAATTATGTGTTTATACTAAAGATACAAATGTTAAAGAAGTATTTAATGGGGCAAAAATTGAAATTGTTGATGATATTTCAAATGTTGAGAGAGCATTAAATTTATTGAGTTCTAATGGAATTTTAAGCATTAATAAATCTTGTTATGATAGCAATGGAAATTTTGTGAATTTCGAAAGCGCTCATCCAAATGATTATGTAACATTTAATAAAGGATATGAAAATTGTTCCTTAACTTGCATTGCAGAAGAGTTATTAAGTGTATCTTTAGATGACTATGATTTTGGTGTTATACCTGGAAATACTGCAATGACTGGATTAAAAGATTATTCAAAGAAAATTGTATTAAGTGAAAACGATCCAGCTTTAGAAGATGAAAAAGCAAATGTTATTGCAATTAGAGAAGAGGATAAAAATACTGATAAAACAAAAGTTCTTGTTGAATTATTTAAAGATGCAAGAGTTAAAGATTATATTGAATCAACTTTTTCAAGCAGTGTTTCATATCATTTCGTTGATTTATTAAATTAGTATTATTCGAAGATGACAAAATATTGATTACATCAAGTATTTCTCATTATTGAATATATAAAATTCATAAATGAAATGTCGTTTTTAATGACTTTTAAAGTTTAAAAATAACACTTTATTATTTAAGTTGTATTCAACCAACAAAACATGACAAAATGTTTGAATTGGTCAAAAAATACTGATATGAATTAAAAAATACTGATATATATTTAAAAAATGTGCAATGTTGCGCATTTTTTTTATTTTGTGCAATAAAATCTTATGTTATAATTTTGGTGTTTTAGGAATTAATTAAGTTTCTTAAAAAAATAAAAAAATACTGAAAGCGGGTTTAAAATGGACAATAACTACAAGGAAACGATACTTTTATTGAAGTATATGGTTAAGCATAATCAAAGTCATACTTCTGAATTAAAAGATCTTTTTTCGCGTGTTGAAGACATTGATGATTCTTTAACTAATTTATTTAATGATGCAGTTAAAGATTATGAAAATGGGACTGAAAAATTAGAATCGATTTTAAAAAAGCTTGAAGAGAAGAAGGCTAAATAATATGTGCTTATCTACGGTTTATATCGAAAAGAAAGACAACAAGAATAAACTAATGGAAAATGTTTGTTCGATTGAATTATTGACTGATGGATTGAAATTCACTGATTTAATGGAAAGGACAAGACTTTATAAAGGTAAACTTATAAAAGCAAATTTAGTCGATGGATACGTTATAGTGAGCAAGGAGGAATAAATTTGGAGAAAAAACCAGTAATACTTGCTTTTTGCGGAAAAGGTGGTGTTGGTAAAACAAGTTTATCTGCGATTTGTATAAGGCTATTAAATGAAGCGTATCCAGATAAAAAAATTTTAGCAATAGATGCTGATCCAGCAATTGGCCTCTCAACTGCTCTTGGCGTTAAAGCTTCTAGTACAGTTGATGATATAAGAAAATTATTTATAGAAAATGTTGAAAGCGGCGATACAAGTGCAGCCTTGGAGTTATTGGCAGAAGCTAAATATCAAATCTATGATGCTCTTGTAGAATTAAATAATGTAAGTTTTCTTGCAATAGGAAGACCTGAAGGTGCGGGATGTTATTGCAAAGTAAATGCATATTTAAAGGGAGTAATTTCACTTCTTGCAAGTAATTACGATTATGTCGTAATTGATGGCGAAGCAGGAATTGAACAAGTCAATCGTCGTGTAATGGAAAAAGTAACACATTTAATTTTAGTTAGCGATGCTTCAAAAAAAGGAATTGATGTTACTAGAACCATTAAAAAAGTTGCTTCTGACTTAGTTGTTAGTGATTATGTTGGATTAATTTTAAATAGAATCACTAATGAAGAGATTGTGAAAAATCTCGATTTAGACGGACTTAATTTACTTAGTGTAATTCTAAATGATAACAATATGGTATTAAGTGATGTTAAAGGTGATTCAGTTTATATGCTCGATGAACATTCAAAAGTAATTGAAGGCATGAAACAAGCACTTAAAAAATTAGATTTAATAAAGTGAGGTAGACAATGAAAGATTTAAAACATTTATATTATTTTGAAAAGTTGTTAGAAGATGCAAATAACGAACTTGTTAGAGAAGCAAAAAATGAAGGGTTAAAATGTGTTGGCACAGTTTGCTATCAAATTCCTGAAGTTTTATTAAATCTTGATGGACTTTTTGCAGTTAGATTAAGAGCTCCAAGAACAGGTTCAATGGAAATGGGAACATATTACATGACCTCATTTTTGTGCGAATACACTCGTGCTTTACTCGAACGTGCACTTGAAGGCGGTTATCAATTTTTAGATTGCTTACTTGCTCCAGATGGTTGCACTATGATTAATCGTTGTGTGGAAAATATGGAACTTTTAAAAACAATGCCTGCAGAAGGATTTTTCTTTGAATATTTGGAAGTTCCAATGAAAGCTGATGATAATGGTTTAAATTTATATGTTAGTGAATGTCGTAAAAAGATTTTAAATTCTTTACACGAACATTTTGGGGTAGATGTTAGCGATGAAGCTTTAAGAAAGAGTGTTGAAAGACATAATAAACTTTGCAAAATTATTAGCGAACTTGGTGAATTTAGAAAGATGGAAAATCCACCAATAACTGGTTATGAATTCCATATTCTTACGATGGCAACTTATGTTTGTCCACATCACTTAATTTTAGATAAACTTGAAGAAACTTTAGAAGAAGTTAAACATCGTGTCGTTGATGAAAAACCAAAATATCGTGCTCGTGTAGTTGTTGTTGGTTCTGAAATTGACGATGTTGATATGATTAAATTAATAGAAGAAAGTGGAGCACTTGTAGTTGCAGATCGTTTCTGTTTCGGTTCGCTTCCAGGTAGAGAAGTAATTGAATTAAATGATACTGAAGATGTATTAACTCAAATTTGCAGACATTATATGATGGCATGTATGTGTCCACGTCATATGAATATGGAGAAATTCCATCGTAGAAAAGAATACGTAAATGAACTTGTTCAAAATTATCATGCTGATGGTGTTATTTATGAGCAAATGAAGTTCTGTGATCCATGGGCTTATGAAAGAGTTACTGGTTCATTCAATATGCGTGATGAATATAAACTTCCAGTTTTGACAATCGATAGACCTTATGCAATTGGAAATTCTGGTCAAATCAGAACTAGAGTTCAAGCATTTGTTGAAAGTATTGAAATCAAAAAAATTCAAGGAGGTAAAAAGTAATGGGAAGAAAAGTTGGCAGCGAAGCTCTTGGCAAACTATATAGTGGCGGAAGAGTAAGAAAAAGACGTGAATGGCGTGGTTTTAAAGACACATTCTATGATTTCTTTTGTTGGTTGAAAATCATGGGAATGCTTGGTAAATTCATTGTTAAACCAGCTAACCTCAAAGGATTTTTTAGGTATCGTTGGATGCTAAATTATCTTGCTGTTCCAATGATGATTGATAAACATACAGTTGGACTTCGTGGAGAACATTTAAGAATTGCGCATACCGAGTATGATTTAGTTGCGAAGGATGTCGCAGATTTATTGAATACTGCATTCCATGCCGATAGAAATTGTGGCAACAATCAAAAGTTGTCCAAAAAAATTGTTGTTTTAGATGAAAATGAAATGTTTTGTATTATGTGTGGTTTCCCAAATTTGAAGGCTGTAAGTTGGGAAACTGCTGCAGTTTATGTTTCGGTTTTATTAAATGGTGCATCGGTTACTCACTATCTTGATGTTGTTCAAGAAATGGGCATGCCAGGCGATGTTTGCCCAATGCCTGCTGCTGAAGCTGGTGTTGCAATAGATGAAGATATGCCAATTTTTGGTGCATGTGCAATTCAATGTAATACAACTTGTGATGGTTCGCTTATGGGTAATGGAATCATGGCTAGAAAGTATGAAGAATATGGAATTCCAGCTTTCCAAATTGCTGCTCCATTAAGACATACTGAAAAAGGTGTACAAGAGTATGCAGCTCAAGAAATTAGAAATGCAATTAAGTTCATTGAAGAACATACTGGTGAAAAATGGGATTGGGGACATTACTTTAAATGTGCAAGAAGATTCAATGAAGAAACTAGAAATAGAGTCGGATGGATGGAACTTTCTAGAACTATGTATCCTCAAGTTATTGGCGCAAATTTAGCTTTATATTCAGAAACTACATACATGGCTGTTGCTGGTCGTGCTGATGTATTTGTTGAAGCTGATAGAAAAATTACAAAATTAGCACAAAAAGCTTTTGCAAGAAAAGCAATGGTTGTTAAAGAATATCGTCATAGAGCAATTATTTGGGGTGTTCAAGCTCAATTCTATACTGACTTCTTACCATGGCTTCAAAATTGTTGGGGTATCTTGCCTTTAGTTGATATGCTTTCACTTGTTTACTTTAATGAAATAAGTGAAAACGATAAAGATCAAGCAATTTATGATATTGCAAAACTTTATGAAGAAATGATTATGAGAAATCGTACTCATGGTGGTTATGAAGTTTTACTTGATGATTTATGGAGATATTGTGAATATTACAATTGTGATATGGTAATCCTTTGGGAACATATTTCATGTAAAGCATTAGATGGTATGCATGGTTTATTCGAGCAAAGAGCGCGTGAACACGGAATTAAACTTATCTGGGTCAACCATGATTTAATGGATCCAAGAGTTATTTCAAAACAAAGTATTCGTGATGATGTTAACAGATATATGCGTTCAATTATGCGCGAAGAACCAGTTGATCCAAGTTTAGAAATTATTGATGATATACATTCATGGTAGAAGGAGATTTAAAAATGAAATATTTTGGTGGTTGTGATTCAGGTAGTACATATACAAAATGTGTAATTATCGATGAAACAGGTAAAATGGTTGCAAATGTAACCTTAAGAAGTCGTATCAATTCAGTTTTAAGTGCACAAGATGCATTAGATCAAGCAATTGCTCAAGTAAGTGATTTAAAATCTCCAAAGGATTTAACTTATCTTGTAGGTACTGGTTATGGAAGAAATAAAGTTCCATTTGCTGATGAAAATATCTCGGAAATTAGTTGCCATGCAATGGGAGTTCATGTTGCTGATCCTAGTGTTAAAGCAATTATAGATATTGGTGGACAAGATGTTAAAGGTATTGCAATTGATACTGATGGTACTGTTTTAAATTTTGCCATGAATGATAAATGTGCGGCTGGTACAGGAAGATTCTTTGAAGCTATGGCTAGAGCATTTGAAATGGATTTAGATGAATTCTCTCATCTTTCATTAAAAGCAAAAAATATTATTCCAATTACTGCTCAATGCACAGTTTTCGCTGAAAGTGAAGTTATTAGTTTAGTTGGCGAAGGAAAACCAATGGATGAGATTGCAGCTGGTATTGAATTTTCGGTTGCTAAACGTTGCTTTGTTATGGCTAAAAAAGCAGGTGCAGTCGATAATATTACCTTAACTGGTGGATGCGCTAAAAATGAAGGGTTAAAAGATGCAATTGAAAAAGTATTACATCTTAAAGTTGTAAATTTACCAATTGATCCTCAATTAATGGGAGCTTTAGGGGCGGCTGAATTTGCAAGACAAAAAGGACTTAAATAAGGAGGCAAGATAATGATTATTGGAACAACTTTAATTATTCTTACGTGGACTGTTTTTGCTTCATTAGGTCTCCAATTATGGGCTTGTATTCTATTAACTATTTTAGGTGCAATATTTATCTTATTTGGATTATTGTTCGTTGTTTATTTCTTTAATTTGGATATGAAATTAATGGCTCGTTTGGAAAAACCATTATCAAAAATATACGATAAAAGGAAAAGAAATCGTAGAATTTAAATATGTTCATTTACGATGAAATTATTAAGAAATTAATTGGTTTGCTCGAAAATTACGAGCAAACCAATTTAAATATCTTAGATAAAGACTTTAAAGAAGATAAAAATCAAATCATTTTTAAAAATGATAAAGCATTTGAACTTGGTGGTGGTTCAAATTTTGGTTTTACGTTGAACTTAATATCAACAGAAAAATTCGATGATGAAATTATTTTGATTGGCAATAATAGCGATAAAATCAAAGGTGATACAAATTACGCACGAGTGAATTTGTTTGCTTGTGATGAAGAAAAACTCAAAGATGGGAATTTATATAAGAATATTAGGCAAATAGATTATATGAAGTACCAATTTGCACTAGATGGTGTAATGCTTAGAGAATCGGCCATAAATTCAAAAGAAAGTTTATTGTTTGATAAGAAAAAAATAAGCTTAAACGAAGTTGGAAGTTATCTTCTTAAACTTTATAAGCGAAATCCATTTGTTAATAATGTAAAAATTATTTTTATTAATTTAGATAGCTTTAACTTTAAAAAATTAAAAAGTTTAAAAGAAGATGAAGAAGGAATTACAAAAGCACTTGATCATTTAGTTAACAAAGTTAATATGGATTGTAGTGCGTGTGGACTTAAACCAATTTGTGATGATGTTTCAAAAATGGTTGATAATGATTTTAAGAAAAAATAAATTACGATTTTTATTTACAAAATCGTTTTTTAATTTAGACAAATTACAGTTGGTTAATTATTAGTAAATTTTTAGTAGTTCTTTACGTAATAGACTTGTTTTAAATTGATTAAATTTGTTGTTTTTTCCAAGTAAAAAGTTGAATAGGGATTTATAAACCATTAAAATGATTTTATGAAAATTTTTACAAAAAGTTATTATTCAATTTTTGCTGTATTTTTTGTTGTTTTGCTTGGCGGGTTGATTACATCATGTTTTTATGATTTGGAGGTTAATATTGCTGTAACCAATTTTGATAGTAAATTTGGGATGATTTGTGCTAGTTTTGGGCAATTACCTGGTTGGTGTATGATGGGATTTTTTGGCGTAATGGCCTTTAAATTATCGCAACAGGTCGAAAGAAAATTGTTTAAAGTATTGCTTATAATTTTTGCTGTACTTGTTGTTGGTGTTAGCGGATATTTAATATTTGGTGACATGAATAGTAGCCATAATGGATTTAAAGAAATTAGTAAGTTATGGGTTAGAATACTTATTGCTGTTATTTTAGAAGCAATAATCGTGTTTATTGGCTATAAAGTTATTGATACAAAAGATACAAAAACTCTATTAAGAACATGGATTATTCTTATGATTGCTTATTATCTTGGATTAGCTATTGTCTTCATTATGAAAGAGATATGGACAAGACCTAGATATAGATTAATTTATAATGGTTATGAAGGATATACAGTCTATGATTTGTTCAGACATTGGTATGAACCTGGACGTGGTATAGCTGGTGAAATTTATCCTTATGAAATTGTTCATAGTGATGATTTTAAATCATTTCCATCAGGTCATAGTTACGATAGTATGACATGTATTTTGCTTTCATATATTCCATTATTAAACACTAAGCAAAAAGATAAACCATGGATTAGATCATTAATTCTTGGAATCACTGGATGTTATGCAATGATGATTGCTTTCTCAAGAATTTTATATGGCGCTCATTATTTAAGTGATGTTACTTTTGGTGGTTTAGTTGGCGTAATTTGTGCTTTTGTTGTTCCATATTTTGGATTTAGAATAGTAAATAAGAAAGAAAATGTTAAGAATTGTTAAACTAAATTTATACAACTACAAATTATTTAAAGAAATGCATGAAAATTGGTCTAATTATAATAATCAATTAGATCAATTTTTTAGTGATTATTTAAAAGTAAATCTAGATTCAAAACCTGCTGAAATAATTCAAATATTACAAAAGCAAGAGAAAAATCGATATATGGAAATCAATCCTGCCACTCTTTATTTTTTATTCGATACAACCGAAAATGCTTACATAGGTTTAGCAAGAGTATCATTTGTTTATGAGGACAAAATAAATAAAGACTTCAATATCGAAATAAAAATTAATCCTAAATTCAAAAATAATCGTTACGAGGCTAATTTTATTGATTTATTGTGCAAAGTTTTTATAGAAAGAAATAAAGCAAACCCTATTTTTCGAATTGATAAAAACGATAATGAGATTTTAGATGCACTGATTTCAGATAAAAAGATTTTAATTAAATCCGATGATAATTATTATTTTTATCAATAATGATTTTTATCATTCACAGTTGAATTTTTAGTGATTATTTCTTTAAATTTGCGGTCATGATTTTTTACTTAAAATAAGTATAAATTTGGCCGCTTTTTATTTTATAAAAAACCTTTTACTTACTATGGCAAAAACAAGTCAACTTGACTATAATAATTTCATGAAAAAATTATTTGATAAAATTACTAAAGATTCTTACTTTTTAAAAGGCACAATTGGATTAATGCTTTGTCTTTTTGCAATTTTTGGAGCATTAAATCGTGGATACGTATCAAGTTTTATAACATGGATTATTGCATTCTTTTTTGGATGGTTCTTCTATGTTTTTTATTTAATCGTATTTTTAGTTGGTATTAGATTATTATTCGCTAAAAAAGAATTTAAATTTCATTGGGGAATAACAATTGCCGGATTAATTGTTTGTCTTGTTGGTTGCTTAATTTTAGCTACAAACAATATTACTGGTTCAGGTAATGAAAATATGCTAACTTTTAAAAATTTTGGTGAAGAATTCTCGAAAAGTGTTCAAGGATTCCCTGTTTTAAACTACAATCAAATTTCTGGCGGATTCTTTGGATTTCTTTTTGTTGCATTATTAAATAGCGCAATTAAATACGTAGGAACTAACATTGTTGGTGGTGTTTTACTTGGCGCTGGTGTAATTTTAGTATTTATCAAATCGATAATTCGCTTAGTTAAAAATATTAAAGAATATAAAAATCGTAATATTAAGAAAATGGAATCTGAGTTTAAAGAAGCAAATGATCAAACTGCTTTTACAACTACTCAAATCATGGAAAATTCAAGAGCAACAACTGTTATTACTCCTGATGCCGAAATTGCAAAAGAAAACACTCAATCAATTGCAATTCAAAATCCTAATGGTGGAGTTGGTGTTGGTTTAACAAGCATTAATAGAGCTCCTACTGGACTTAAAAAAGCTAAATTTTCAAATGTTGATTTATATGAGACTAATGATGAGACTACAACTTTAGAAGAAAAGCCAGTTATTTCTTCACCTGTTGAACAAACTTATGATCCAACTGTAGGTAACACTACCCATATTGAAAAAGATGAAGTTATTAAAAATGATGATATTCCTGTTGCTAAACCAGCAAATTTTAAAGAACATCATGCTTTGAATGAAGAAACTGTTAGATTGGCTAAATCACCTTATGAAAAATTAGATGGTGCAGCTTTAGATGAAAAAAAGAATGCTCCAAAAGCGCAACCAAATAAGCAAATTCATTATAATTACCCTCCTCTTAACTTATTAACTGATAGAGCATCAAATATGAATTCAGTTGATAATATCGAGGTTTGTCAAGCAAGAAGAGACTTACTTAACGAAATTTTCAAGGAATTTGATATTCGTGGAAAAGTTGTTTCTTATACAATTGGACCAGTTGTAACTCGTTATGATATTGAAATGGATCGTGGCGAAACTTCCAAAGTTATTGAAAAATATCTTAATGATATTGCTGCAAAACTTGGTGGTATTCCTTGTAGATTTGTTTCAGTAATCGAAGGAAGAACTACAAGCGGCCTTGAAATTGCGAATAAAAAAGGATCCCTTGTTAATTTTAAGGATTGTCTTAAAAACTTAAGCAGGGAGCCTGGAACTGAATTTCTAGTGCCATTTGGCAAAGACATTAATGGTAATTTTATTCAAGCTGATTTAAAAGACTTCCCACACTTATTAGTTTGTGGAACTACAGGTAGTGGTAAATCTGTATTTATGCATAGTTTGTTGATGACATTAATTATGCGTAATAATTTAAATTCCTTAAAACTTGTTATTATTGACCCAAAACGTGTTGAATTTAATAAGTATAAAAATATTCCATTCTTACTTTGCAATCCTATAAATGTTGCTGATGAAGCCTGTTTAGTCATGAATGAATTATGCAATCTCATGGAAGAAAGATATGACTTATTTGATGAAAGTGGAGTCGAAAACTTAAAACAATATAACAAATATCTTGTTGATCATGGTAAACCAATTTTGCCTAGAATCGTTGTTTTAATTGATGAATATGCTGATCTTGTTGGCGAAAATAAGCGTTTACAAGAACCTGTCCAAAGACTTGCTCAAAAAGCTCGTGCTTGCGGTATTCACCTTATTATTGCTACACAACGTCCATCAGTTAATGTTATTACTGGTGTTATTAAAGGAAATATTCCAACACGTGTTGCTCTTCTTTGCTCATCTGTTTCAGATTCAACAGTTATTTTATCACAAGGCGGAGCTGAAAAATTATTAGGAAATGGTGATATGCTTGTTATGTCTCCATTGATTTCAAAAACTGGATTAACTCGTGTTCAAGGATCGTATGTCGATAATGCTGAAATCAAAAATGTTTGTGATTATTTAAGAGATAATTATGGACCAATGTTTGATGAAAGATTCGTTGACATGAAACAAAAATCACAATTGGATACTTCTGAAATGCAAGAAGTTTCTTATGATAAAGCCGCTAGCGATGAAGAAAAATATGTCCAAGTTAGAGAAGATATTATGAGAAGAGAATATGCTTCACTTTCATATATCCAAAGAACTTATGCAGTTGGTTTTCCTAAAGCTGGAAAGATGATTACTAGACTTATTAACGAGGGCGTTATTTCTTCTGAAGCAGAAGGAAACAAAGGATATAAAGTTTTACTTCATAGTGTAACACCTGAAGAAAGAACAGGTTCTGTAGAACAATCAACATTTGTTCCAAACAAAAATAACTATGATGAATAGAAGAAAAGACGGGATTAATTTTTATGATCAACACATTTTTTAGTGCTAAATTAACAAGTTATAACACTATCGCAGTTTTTATTTTTAGTGAAAATAGAAAACCTGAAAATAATAAAATTAAATTAATTAAAAATGATGAAGCAATCATTAATTTAGATATTGTTAAACAATCATTTATCAATGGTCTTGAATTTTATGAGTGTAGAACAAAAGAAAAGATTGTTTTAGGGAATGATTATTTTATTTCCATTGAATCTTTTGGAGTTACGCCACTTATTTTAGATGATGCTACTTCATTTAAAAATTTTGATGATGATTACGCTTATCTTAAAGATGATTTAGGATTCACATATTCTAAAGAAAAAACTACTTGGAAAGTTTGGGCACCTCTTGCTTCTAAAGTTGTTTTATTTTTGAAAAAAGGTAATGAAAAATTTGAAACGTTTAAGATGGATAGAGGTGAAAAAGGCGTTTATTCATTAACTCTTTATGGCGATTATGATAATTATAAATATCGTTATCAAGTTACGAATAGTGGACATTCTTCATTAACAACCGATCCATATGGTAAAGCTAGTACCGCAAATGGAAAAGATTCGGTAGTTGTCGATTTTTCAAGTATAGATATTGATTTAAACGAAAACAATTTAAAAAATTATGATAATTATGTTGATACAATAATTTATGAACTTCATGTTCGTGATTTTACAATTGATGAAAACACAAATATTGTTAATAAAGGAAAATTTTTAGGATTGGTTGAAGAAAATAAAGTAACCAAAGGAAATAATCCTTGTGGTCTTGATTATTTAAAATCTTTAAATATTACTCATGTTCAATTATTACCAATTTACGATTATAAAACTGTTGATGAATTAAATCCTAATTCAAGTTATAACTGGGGATATGATCCTCAACAATATTTTGTACCAGAAGGAAGTTATTCAACTAATCCAAATGATGGATACAGTCGAATTGTTGAATGCAAAAAAATGGTTGCAGCATTACATAAAGCTGGCTTAAAAGTTAATATGGATGTTGTTTATAATCATGTTTATAGTTATGATTCTTCAGTTTTTGAAAAGATTGTTCCTAACTATTATTTTAGAAAACAGCATAATGGTTTACTTTCAGTTGCTAGTGGCTGCGGAAATGAACTTGATACAGAGCGTCCAATGGTCAGAAAATTAATTGTTGATTCATGTGTCCATTGGATTAAAGAATATGGCATAGATGGCTTTAGATTTGATTTAATGGGCTTAATTGATATAGACACTATTAAAGAAGTTACAAGAGCTGCTAGAAGCATTAAAAAAGATTTTATGATTTATGGTGAAGGATGGAATATGGCTTCATCACTAAGTGAAAGTAAAAGGTCTACTATATTAAATGCTTTTAAGATGCCTGATGTTGCCTTCTTTAATGATGCATATCGTGATATTGTTCGTGGACCAAGTGGATTTGGCAAGAATGAAGCTGGATATATGCTAGGAAATTTAAATTATAAAGAAGGATTTAAATTTGCTTTACTTGGAAGCTGTGTAGAATTTTGTTATCCAAAGAGATTTTTAAGCGCAAATCAATCTATTAATTATGTCGAATGCCATGATAATGGTACTTTATATGATAAGATTAAATCAACTTTGCCAGATATCGAAGAAGAGGAAGTTTTAAAAATCATTAACTCAATTAATGGAACAATTGCTTTATCATTTGGTGTACCTTTTTACCATGCGGGTCAAGAAATTGGATTAACAAAATTTGGCGATGATAACACTTACAATAAAGGTGATAAATATAACAAATTTGATTGGGCCTTATTAGATAAAAGATACGATATGTACCTATATTTTAAGTCAATGTTAGCATTTAGAAATGAGCATAGTAAATCAGCAAAAAGTGAAGATATAGAAAAGAACAATTACTTTATAAATTACGAAAAAGGTGCAATTGGATTGAAGACAGATAAGAAGTTCATTACCGGTGAAAAAAGTGAATGTATTTTCGTATTTAATCCAAACAATGAAGATATAAATATTGAATTAAAAGATTATTATATTATTCTTTGTGCACTTGCAGGATATTTAAAGAATAGTGCCCTTTACAGCGGGCAAAATGAGATTTTAGTATCTCATCAAGTAGAAGTGTTAGGACTAAAGAAAAAATGAGAAAGTATTTAAGAGCAGCTATAATAGTGGGGTGGCGAATTATTTTTGCATATTTCAATTGGATGATTCGTTTTTCAAAACACCCAGATAAGTATTCAATTGAAAAAAGATTTGATAAAATTCATCGTCTAAGCATCAAAGTTTTGAAGGCTTTGCATGTTGTTTATGATATTGATGGTTTAGATGATTTTTATAAGAATAAAAAACCTGGTGAAAATAGTTTAATTATTTGCAATCATCTTTCAGATGCAGATCCAATTGTTATGATGGCTCTAGCAAAATCTCCATTAACATTTGTTGCCAAAAAGGAATCTGAAGGATTCCCATTTGTTGGCAAAGTATTAAAAAGTATAGATGGGATTTTTCTTGATAGAAGCGATTTAAGACAAGAAGTTAAGCAGATTATGAAAGTTCAAGATATGCTTAAAAATTATCCAAATCTAGATATTGTTATCTTCCCAGAAGGAACAAGAAACAAAGAGCCTTTAAAAGATCCTTTAGAATTCAAACATGGTTCATTTAGACCAGCAATGAAAAATGGTGGTGATATTGCTGTTTTTTCCATGTATGGTACACAAAGAGTTCTTAATTATAAGTGCAAAAATAATTGGAATCCTGTTGAAATTAAATACCTTAAAACATTTACAAAAGAAGATTATAAAGACAAATCTACACCTGAAATGGCCACTATTTCATATGATATGGTCTTAAAATCTGTTAATGAATTAAGAGTTATTGATAAAAATTTAATGAAAAAATATAACAAAAGACATTTTGATGAATAATTAATGTCTCAAACCTTTTGGATATAAGTTCTTAAGTTTATTACCAACTATATGAACATATCCTAAGTTTATATCTTGATATGAAACAACGTAATAACCATTCGAAAGATTGGTTATTTTTGTTATTTCATCGCCATGCAAATATTTTTTTGCTTCATCTTCAGTTAATTTTATTGAATTTTTGGAATTCAAATAATGAGCAAAATGAAACGATGGAATCTCATTTTTTCCTTTAAATGTTGATTTTAATAATCCTTTTCTTAATATTGTTAAATGATTTAATTTTAAGCAATTATTATATAGGTAAACATCATCCTTTATTCTTTCTTTATATTTGAATTCATTTGGTTTTATATGATCATCTTTTTTGATTAATTTACCTTCTTTTTTTAGCAAACAAATAAATTGACCTTCACCTTTATATTTATTCGGAAACAAGTGTATAGATTCATTTAAGTTTTTGCCTCTAACAAATGATGGATTTTCCATTATTTTTATCGGTTTAAAATCATTATGTTTTGATAAAAAATCTAAAACAACTTCTTCATTTTCTTCATATGAAAAAGAGCATGTAGAATAGGATAATAACCCCCCATCTTTAAGCATGATTGCTGCTTGTTCAATAAGCTCTTTTTGCAAAGCTTTGCATTTTAAAACTTTATTATAATTCCAATCGTTTTTCATTTCTTCGCTCTTTCTAAACATGGCGCTTCCAGAACAAGGCGCATCAAGAACGATTTTATCAAAAGTAGATTTATAGTAGTTTACTAGTAAACTTATAGTAGTACACGAAACAATTTCGTTTGATAAACCCATCTTTTCTATGTTGGAAGATAAGGTGCAACTTCTTTGGTAGTTTATATCATTAGAAATTATATTTATATTTGGATTTTTTAATGATAAAAAAATTGATTTACCACCTGGTGCCGCACACATATCTAATACATAATCATTGTCTTCAACAGGTAATAAAAAAGGAACCATCATTGATGCCGAATCCATGATGTAATATAAACCATTATCAAAATAAAAACTTTTACCAAAATCATAGTCATTTTTATCATAAAAAAATGCGTGTGGAATGATGTCGTGAGGAATAACTTTTGGAAACATTTTAATAAATGTTTCATCATTCATTTTTTGTGTATTCAAAATCAAGCAATTTGTTCGCTCTTTTTGCATAGATTCAAGCAAATCATCAACAAATTCTTCATCTAAATAAGTCAGTAAATTCTCTTTAAAATTCATAAGATTATATTAATTTTCTTATATTCAAAACTCAACTATTTTTCGATATAATATTAAAGCATCAAGGAGTTTTCTTATGACAATTGAAGAGATAATTGAACATAAAAGAGATGGTTTTGTGCTCTCAAAAGAAGAAATTCATTACTTCATACATGGTTATGTTGCTGATGAAATTAAAGATTATCAAGCTAGTGCTTTATTAATGGCAATCTATTTAAATGGTATGAATAAACAAGAAATTGCCGATTTAACAGAGGAAATGCGCGTTTCTGGCGACGTTTGGGACTTAAGTGATATTCCAGGACTAAAGGTTGATAAACATTCAACAGGTGGCGTAGGAGACAAAGTCTCGCTTGTTTTAGGCCCAATGATTGCTTCGTGTGGTGCAAAACTTGCAAAAATGAGTGGTAGAGGACTTGGTCATACTGGTGGAACTCTCGATAAAATGGAGTCAATTCCAGGCATGAATATCTATGAAACTCAAGAACAATTTAAGAAACAAATTAATGATATTGGCATAGCTATAATTGGTCAAAATACTCATTTAGATCCTGCTGATAAGAAACTTTATGCATTAAGGGATGTAACTGGTACAGTTGGTTCAATTCCATTGATTGCATCTTCTATTATGTCTAAAAAGTTAGCATCTGGTGCTGATTGTATCTTACTTGATGTTAAATATGGCAGTGGTGCATTTATGAAAACTGTTGAAGATGCAAAAAAACTTGCAACAACAATGGTAGAAATTGGTAAATCTTTAAATAAAGATGTTAGAGCTGAAGTAACAGATATGGATCAACCTTTAGGATGTGCTGTTGGTAATAATCTTGAAATAAAAGAAGTTATTCAAACTTTACATGGTAATGGCCCAAAAGATTTAACAGAAATTTGCCTTTCTAGCGGTTCGATTTTGCTTCAAATGGCAAAAATTTATCCTAATTTAGAAGATGGAAGAAAGGCTTTAATTGAAAATATAAACAATGGAAAAGCGTTTGAAAAATTCAAAGAATTTGTTAATGCACAAGGTGGAGATGTTTCTTACATTGATAACCCACAAAAATTTAAAGTTGCAAATTATATTATTGATGTAATTAGTAATTCTAACGGATATATCAAAAGAATTGATGCTTTGACAATTGGAATTGGTAGTATGCATTTAGGTGGCGGCAGAGAAAAAATGGATGATGAAATTGATATGTCGGCTGGAATTGTATTAAATAAAAAAATAGGCGATAAAGTCGAAAAAGGCGAGGTTCTTTGTAGACTTTATACCGATCATAAAGATTATAAAGATGTGTATGAAAGTGTGTTAAAAGCATTTGAAATTGTTGACTCAAAAGTTGAAATTAACAATGAAATGACTAAATGCTTAATTGAATAAATTATTTTTTCTTTAATTCTTTTAAATTTGAACTGCGCTTAACACTAGATAATTTTCGATAATTATCGTTAAGCGCTTTTTCAAATGCTGATTTATCTTCTGGAAAATAAAATTTCTCATTTTTAATTAATTCTGGTAAGTATTGGATTTTTTCCCAAAGATCAGGTCTATCATATGGGTATTTATCCTCTTCTTGGACGTTTACAGGCGTATATTTAAGGTAATCCATAACTTCTAGTGGTTTTGAATTTGCAAGCGTCATAGCGCTTTCTATAGCGTTTATTGCAGCCTTGCTTTTTGGAGATAATGCAAGTTCAATAACTGTAACGCTTAATGGTATAACTGCTTCTGGTAAACCAACTTGTAAAGCTGAATCGATTGCAATTTTGCATCTCATACAAGCTCCTGGATTTGCAAGGCCAACATCTTCATATGCAGTAACCAAAAGTCTCCTAGCAATCGATTCTAAATCATTTACGGTGCATAATTTAGCAAGATAGTAAATTGCTGCATCAACATCGCTTCCTCTGATTGATTTTTGAAGTGCACTTACTGCGTTATAATGATCATCTTCATCTTTATCCATCGCTAAATTTGGTACTTTATTAATTGATTTAGTCATTTCTAAATCAATATTTTTATTTTTGTAAGTTAAATCAACAATTTCTAAAAAATTAAGTGCAAAACGAAAGTCTCCATTGCTAATTTTTGAAATATATTTTAATGATTCATCATCAATTTTTAATTTATTATCGAAACCTTCCTTATTTGAAATTGCACGTTTCAGACCTGAAAAAATCTCGTTCTCATCAAGTCTTTTTACTTCCAATAAATGACATCTACTTCTGATAGCTTTGTTTATTGCAATATATGGATTTGCAGTTGTTGCGCCAATTAAATATATTGTCCCATCTTCAATATATGGAAGTAAAATATCTTGTTTGTCTTTATTTAAACGATGGACTTCATCGATAATTAAAATCGTTGGATGAAACATTTTTGCTTCTTTGATGCAAGCTTCAATTTCACTTTTATTTGAAGAAACAGCATTGATTTTAATTGAATGAACACCTAAAGAATTAGCATAACATTCAGCAATTGTAGTTTTTCCAGAACCAGGAACACCAAAAAGAATAAAAGAAATTGGTAATTTTTCTTTAATTGAATTAGTTAGAATTCCATTCTCTCCTAATATATCTTTTTGACCGATAACATCTTCTATTTTTGTTGGTCTAATTCTAAAAGCTAAAGGTTTTAACATGCAAATATTATACACAAATATCTTTTATTTTTATATAATTACACACATGAGAATTATTGCACAAAATGTTGATGAAGCTTATGTAAAAATAGGCGGTGAAATTTATTCAGAAATTAAACAAGGCTATATGATTTTAGTCTCTTTTACAAATGGAGATACAAAAGAAATTTGCGATAAAATGGCTCAAAAATTAGTTAACTTAAGAGTCTTTCCTGATAGTGAAGGAAAAACTAATTTATCAGTTAAAGATATTAATGGTTCTATTTTAAGTGTTTCACAATTTACTTTATATGCAGATTGTCATAAAGGCAATAGACCATCTTTTGTTATAAATTGTTTAGATCCTAAAGAAGCTACAAAATTATATGATTACTTCAATGATGTTTTAAGAAGTTTAGGAATGAATGTCAAAACTGGAATTTTTGGTGCAGATATGAAAGTTGGACTTGTTAATGATGGTCCATTTACAACTATTTTAGATAGTAAGGAATTATTCAAATGAAAGTCATGCTTGGATTAAGTGGTGGAGTTGATAGTGCAGTAAGCGCTTATCTTCTTAAAGAAGCAGGATACGATGTTGTATGCTGTTTTATGCGTAATTGGGATTCAATGGCTAATAATGATGTTTTAGGTAACCCAACTTTAGATAATAACATTTGTCCACAAGAACAAGATTATCTTGATGCGGAAGCAGTTGCGAAAAAACTTGGCCTTCCAATGTTAAGAATAGATTTTATTAAAGAATATTGGGATAATGTCTTTACATATTTTTTAGATGAGTATAAAAAAGGAAGAACTCCAAATCCTGATATTTTTTGTAACAAGTATATTAAGTTTGGACCATTTTTAGACTTTGCCAAAAAGAATGGCTGCGATATGATTGCGATGGGTCATTATGCAAAAAGAGTCGATAAAGACGGAAAAGTTTATTTATACAAAGCAAAAGATTTAAATAAAGATCAAAGTTATTTTCTTTCACAAATATCCCATGACCAATTAGCATCGTGTATATTCCCATTAGGTGATGTAACTAAGGTTGAAGTACGTGAGATTGCTAAAAAACTCGATTTAAAGAGCGTAATGGACAAAAAAGACTCTACAGGAGTCTGTTTTATCGGCGAAAGGCACTTTAAGGAATTTTTAGAGAATTATTTGCCTGCAAAAGAAGGAAATATTGTTGATATTGAGACGGGTAGAATCCTTGGAAAGCACGATGGGGTCTTATATTATACAATTGGTCAACGTAAAGGACTTGGAATTGGTGGTATAAGTGGTGAAGTTGCAAAAGGATGGTTTGTATGTTCTAAAGATGTCAAAAATAATATTTTGTATGTTGCAAGTGGCGACGAAGATGAACATCTATTTAGTGACTCAGCAGACATTAATATGATTAATTTATTTAATGGTCCAATTGAAGATGGAACTCATATAAATTGTAAGTTTAGATATAGACAAGCTGATCAAGGAGTTACTCTTTATAATAATAGTGATGGTAGTGTAAGACTTGTTTTTGACAAACCATATAAGGCAGTTACTCCAGGACAAGGTTGTGTTTTTTATCAAGGTGATGAATGCCTTGGTGGTGGAATAATAGATAAAATTTATTATAAAAATCAACTCAAGAAGTAGTGGTGAAAAGAGTGAAAAAAGTGCGTTTTATTGAAAAAAACGCCTTTTTTTACCGATTACTAATTCGGTATTTTCTATAACTATTCGGTATTTATTAACTATTAGTAGTAAACTAGTAGTTAAATAGTAGTAGTAAGTAAATTTCGGTAAAAGTATTATCTATTTACTTATTTTTTCATATTTTATATAATATTCGCGGAAATTAAGTTTATCATTTCTTTTTAGAGAGGATTCGGTTGGTGCAAGAATTCATGAAAAATAAACAAGCCATTTCCTATAAAAGGTTAAGAGCCCGCTTACTGCGTTACAGTAATTAATTAAGTGCTTGAATAAAGAATTAGGATGGTACCGCGATACAATCGTTCCTAAATTGTAGGAACTTTTTTTATTTATTAAGGAGTGAATTTATGAAGAAAATGACATCTCAAGAAATTAGACAAATGTGGTTAGATTTCTTTAAATCAAAAGGACACGTTATTGAACCAGGTGCTAGTTTAGTGCCTCATAATGACCCTACTTTACTATGGATTAATGCAGGTGTTGCAGCATTAAAAAAATATTTTGATGGTAGTGAAGTCCCAGAATCAAAAAGAATTACTAATGTTCAAAAGTGTATTAGAACAAATGATATTGATAATGTAGGACGTACAGCAAGACACCATACATTCTTTGAAATGTTAGGAAATTTCTCAATTGGCGATTATTTTAGAAAAGAAGCAATTTCATTTGCTTGGGAAATTTTAACAAGCGAAAAATACTTTGATTTACCAAAAGATAAATTATATTTCACCTACCATCCAAGCGATTTAGAAACAAAGAAATTTTGGATGGAACAAGGTTGTGAAGAATCTCATTTAATTCCTTTAGAAGGTAATTTCTGGCAAATTGGTGAAGGTCCATGTGGTCCAAATACTGAAGTTTTCTTTGATCGAGGCGAAAAATACGATCCAGAACATGTAGGAATTGATTTACTCGCCAAGGATATGGAAAATGATCGTTATATCGAAATCTGGGGTATTGTTTTCTCTCAATATAATGCTGTAAATGGCGTTGAAAGAAAAGATTATAAAGAATTGCCTCATAAAAATATTGATACTGGTGCAGGTCTTGAAAGAATAACTTGTGTTATGCAAGGAACTGAAACAAACTTCGAAACTGACTTATTTTATCCTTATATAGAAGCAACTCAAAAATTGTGTAAGAAACCATATGAAGGTGAATATTTAATGCCTTATAGAGTTATTGCAGATCATATTAGAAGTTGTACATTTGCTTTAGCAGATGGAGCAATGTTTTCAAATGAAGGAAGAGGATACGTTTTACGTAGAGTTTTACGTAGAGCTATGCGTTATGGTCAAAAACTTGGTTTATATGAACCATTCTTATATACATTGGTTGACATTGTCTGCGACAATATGAAATGTTTCTATCCTTATTTATTAGATAGAAAAGAAGTTGTCAAAAAGATGATTAAAGCTGAAGAAGAAAAATTTATTAAAACATTAAATAGTGGTGAAGAAATATTAGATAGTATGATTGAAGGAAAGAAAGTTTTGTCTGGTGAAGATGCCTTCAAATTATATGATACATATGGATTCCCAATTGAATTAACCAAAGAAATCTGCGCTGATAAGGGCGTTTCAGTAGATTTGGATAAATTTGAAGAATGCTTGCAACACCAAAAGGAATTAGCTCGTGCTAGCAGAAAAAATGTTGAATCATTCAATAAACAATCAAAAGATTTACTCGATTTTAAAACAGAATCTTTATATAACTACGAATCAAAGGATATTAAATCAAAAGTTGTAGGTTTATTTAAAGATGGTGTAAAAGTTGATGAAATTAGTGATGAAGGCGAAGTTGTTTTTGATATTACCAATTTCTACGCTGAAATGGGTGGTCAAGTAGCTGATATTGGCTTTATTGAAAATGAAAATTGTAGAGCTGATGTAGTAAATGTCACTAATGCTCCAAATAAGCAACATTTACACAATGTTAAAGTCTTATATGGTTCAATTAAAAATGGCGATGAATTTACTCTTTCAATTGATAAGAAAAGACATTTTGCAATTGCAAAGAATCATAGTGCCACTCACTTATTACAAAGCGCCTTAATTGAAGTATTAGGCGAAGATATTAAGCAAAAAGGTAGTTATGTAGATGATGAATATTTACGTTTTGACTTTACTCACTTTGAAAAAATTAGCGAAGTTGATTTAAAGAAAGTCGAAAGAATCGTAAATGAGTTTATCTCCGATGCAATCGATAACAATACGCAAGTTTTACCAATTGAAGAAGCTAAAAAAGTTGGTGCAATTTCTCTATTTGATGAAAAATATGGTAAGGAAGTTCGTGTTGTATCATTTGGAGAAGTTTCCAAAGAATTCTGTGGTGGTAATCACGTAAAGAACACTTCTGATATTGGTTTATTTGTAATTGAAACTGAAGGCAGTATTGCAAATGGTGTAAGAAGAATTCAAGCCAAAACATCATTTAAGGCTTATGAATTATTAAAGCAAAGAGAAGAATTGCTTAACGAAATTAAAGAAGAAGTTGAAGCAAAAAGTTATAAAGAATCAATTGATAGAGTTAAATCTATAGAAAATCAATTAAATGAAATGACCAATAAGTACAAAGTAGTATTTGATGATTTAGCCAACGCTAAAGTTCATGATCTTGAATCTAAGTTTGAAAATTCACATATGATTTTTGAATATTTGAAAGATTATAACAGTGAAGCTCTCATGAAAATCTATGATTCATTAAAGGTTAAATATGATGATTTCACAATTGTATTGATTGGCGATGATAATGGAAAACATCCAATAATTTGCGGTATTGGTAGAAAATTAGTAGATAATGGTGTAAAGAGCAAGGATATTTTGAAGAGTGTTACTGATGTACTTGGAGGTGCTGGAGGAGGCAGACCAGATATGTCAAAAGGAAGTGTTGTTTCTCTTGAAAAATTAGATTCTGCAAAGAAAGCAATTTTGAAATAATGGTTAAAAAATTTATTTGCGTTGATTTAGGGACCACAACAATGGGCCTTGCTAAAAGTGATGTTATTGGACTTTCTCATCCTTATGAGGAATATCGTTTTAATCATGGCAATTATAAAGCTGCAAAAGCCCATTTGATTGAAGTTTGCGAATTAACACAAATATTTGATGTTGTTATTGGATATCCACTTCAAATTGATCGTCAAAAAGGGGAAAGATGCGACTCAGTCGATAGATTTATCAAAGAAATTAATGAAGAATATGATAAAATTAAATTTATTAAGTACGATGAATCTTACTCAACAATTGAAGCACATGAAAGATTAAGGGATAGTGGATATAATGAAAAGAAAATCGCTGAAGTTATTGATATGTATAGTGCAGTTGTAATTTTAGAAGATTTTTTAAGAAATTATAAAGAATAAAGGAGAGAAAAAATGGACCATTTAAATGATAATGAAGTAGTTATTAAAGATGATGAAGGTAATGAATATCTATTAAAAATATTATTTACATATCATAATCCAGAAAGAGAAACAGATTATGTTTTTGCTTATGATTCTAGCGATCCAGATACTGTTTATATCTTAAAATATGGCGATAATGACGAAGTTTTAGAAGTTACAGATGAAGAAGAATTTGAAGAAGCTCAAGAAGTATTTGATGCTTATAATGAGGATCCAAAGATTCAAGAAATCAAATAATTTATTTATAGATTATAGGTAGTAATTAAGGTATAATATTTGAGCAAAAATAGAGGAAACTAGTATGAACGAGAAAATTGAAATAACCAAAGAAGGTTTAGAACAACTTGAAAAAGAATATAGACATTTGATTGATCATGAACGTCCAGAAGTTCTTGAAGCATTAAATAATGCTCGTGCAATGGGCGATTTATCAGAAAATGCTGATTATGATGCAGCTAGAAATAAACAAGGTCAAATTGAGGCTCGTATTAAAGAAATTGAATACATTAAAGCAAATGCTGTTATTGTTGAACCTAAAAAAGGAAATAAAATCAACATTTCTAGCGTAGTTACATTTAAAGATTTATCTTGTGGCGAAACTTTAGAAGTAAAAATTGTTTCATCAATAGAATCTGATCCATTAAGTGATCCAAAACATATGAAGATTTCAAACGAATGTGCGCTTGGCGTCGCATTAATTGGCAAAAAAGCTGGTGATAAAGTTACCGTAAAAGCTGATGAACCATACGATATTGAAATCATCGAAGTTAAGTAAATTGAAAAAAAGTTGATGCAAAAATCAACTTTTTTTATAAATTTTTTGAATTCCCCCCCTATTAATAGTATAAGGAGGAATTTTTTATGTTAAAAATTATTTTAGCCGTTGTTGTTGTAACCATTATTGGTTTAGTTGTTTTACAATTTGTTGATCCTAATATGGGCAATAGTATTTTTAATACTCAACAAAGTGATGATTCAAATACAACTACTTATGATGGGGATGAAGATGATGAAACTGGAGCATTCACAATCAAGGGGAATGTAGTTAATCCTGGAAAGTATTTATTAACACTTGATGGAACTACAATGCAAGATTTAATTAATGCTGCAGGTGGTGTAACAAGTAATGCTGATGATCGTTGCTATTATTTAGAGGCCACATTAACCGCAAATGAATCTTATTACATTTCTTCTAAATTTGATGTTACTGATGTTTGTGGTGATGATGAAATTAAAAAGGTTAATATTAATATCGATGATGCCGAAGCTTTACAAGGTATTAGTGGAATAGGAAGTGCAATTAGTGAAGCAATTGTCGAATATCGTGAAACTAATGGCATTTATTACACAATTGAATCTTTAAAAAATGTAACTGGAGTTGGAAACAGTACTTTTGAAAAAATAAAAGATTATGTAATTTTACATGAGTAACTTATTTTTATATTTTCTTATATATCTATCAGTTATTTTATTGTCTAGTTCTAAACTTTTAATCTATGGAATTTTAATCTTTTCGTTTTGCTTGTTTGTCTTTATAAAAAGGGCAAAAAGTGACAAAAAAGTATTGATTACAGGAATAATAATCTTGTTTATTTCGCTAGCAAAGGTTTTGTTATCTAAAATAGAATTTTCAGTTGGAAACGAACTGATTGGCATTGTTTTAAGGCGAAGAGAAAATTATTTTATTGTGTTTAATGGATTAAATAAATTTTACGTACCAATTAAGGAATCAGTAGTAGACGAATTAGATATAGTTAGAATAAAAGGTTCTGCTGAAAGTTTTTATTTTTCAACTCTTGAAAATGGATTTGATTTTAATGAATACCTTTTAGAACAAGGAATTAAAAAACAATTTTCTACAAAAAGTCTAGATATAATCATTGATTTTCCAATTAATTTTTATGCTTATAAAAGCTTTATTTTAAACAAATTTTCATCCGAAAATTCTAGACTTTTTGTTAGTGGAATTTTATTTAGTTCGTTTAATGGATCTAGTGAATTCTCAAAACAAATTAAAATGCTTAACTTGACTATTCTTTTTTCTACTACTGGAGTATATTTAAATTTCTTTCTTTATACTCTTTCAAAACTATTGTCACTTAAATTATCAGATAAAAAGGCAGATATAATCTCGCTTTTATTGTTTTCGCCTTATTTATTCTTTAATATAACAAGATTTACAACAATTAAAGTAACTAATGCTTATATTTTTCGTATGATTAATAAATATGGTTTGAATAATTATTATTCAAAAATTGAACGCTTATCGATTTTAGGAATTGTTTACTTATTTATTAATCCATTTCTTGTTTTTAATATGTCATTTTATTTATCTTATTTAATTAGCATCTTTTTAAATTATTCATATTTATTTTTAATGAAATATAAAAGAATGAAGAAATATTTAATGACA
>CAVFXI010000019.1:0-36977 GCA_963626345.1 Gemmiger formicilis
CAGCTTCTTTTACTGTATGTTCGCCTTTTAAAACTATTGGATGTGTAATCATTCCAGATTCATTCTTTTTAACTAAATCAACTTCATGAGCTTGATCTTCAATCGACATATTCTTATGAATAAATCCAAGACCTCCTTCACGAGCAAGAGCAATTGCCATTTTAGATTCAGTTACAGTGTCCATTGCAGCTGAAACAATTGGAATATTTAATACAATATTTTTAGTTAAGTGGGTTTTAATATCAATTTGCATACCAACAACCTCGCTGTATTGTGGTACCAATAAAACATCATCATAAGTAAGGCCTTGTCTTACATCATCAAATTTCATAGTTTTAGTTCCTTTCTCTTGCAATTTTCGACAAAAAAACAACATTAGATTTTTCCTAATGCTGCTCCTTTAATTTAATTTTTTGTCTTTTCATTGCGCACTCCTCCATACTTTAAAGTAAGGAGATAAACATGTAGTCTTGAAATTCCGGTTTCAAGGTAGAGACTCGCTTACCAATTAAAGCTAATATACAAGTTGCTAGATATTATAAATTATTTAGATGCTAATTTAATACTATTTTGTCGCTTAATAGGTGAGTTTTTAAGACAAAAATAATATTAAGGGTTTAATTTGTAGTATTTTATAGAATTTTTGCATAAAAGAAACTAATTAAAAATGTATTGCCTAATTTGTTTATATATTTTCTAAAAATAGGAAAGTTAGTAAAAAACCATAATTTAAAGCGTGAAATTTTTAGGTTTAATTAAAACAAAATGAGATATTTATCACCAATTTTGTTATTATGGAAGATAGGAGTTAAGAAATTAATTATGAAATTAGGTATTATTGGTCAAGGTGCTGCTTCATTATTTTTAAGTCTAGCATTAATAAAAGAAAATAATATTGATATAACTATTATAGATAAAAATGAAAAGCTCTTTAAGAAACTGTATGCAACGGGAAATGGTCGTTGTAATCTTGGAAATTTCATGCTTGAATATCAAACTTTCAATAATGAATTTGCTTTTGATTTATCAAAAAAATATGATGCATATTCTCTTATTTCGTTTTTGAATGAATTTGGCATTTTGACTAGAACTATCGATGAATCTTTGATTTATCCATATTCCTTAAGCGCTAAATCTTTGATTGATTATTTAATTTCTTATCTTAAAAAAAGAAATGTTAATTTTATTAATAATACTGAAGTTGTTGAATATAAATTAGAAAAAGATAATCAGATTAAAGTTATATCAAAGAATAATAATGAATTTGTTTTTGATAAGCTTGTTATCGATACTGGAGGAAAGTCATCTTTAAATTTAGGAACTGATGGATCATTTTTTGAAATTTTAAAGAAACATGGTTATGAGATATCTTCATTATATCCAGGATTAACACCAATCAAAGTTAAGGAAAACATTAAAGAACTTGAAAATGAACGTGTTAAGGTAGTTGCAACTTTGATAAATAATGATAAAGAATTATATAAAGAGAGTGGGGAAGTGATATTTAAAAAAGACGCATTAAGTGGAATCGTAATGATGGATTTTTCATCCATTATTGCTAGAAATTTTAATTCTATTGATAGTGTTCTAATTAAACTTGATTTATTTAAAGATTACTCTAGAGATGACTTATATAAATTATTTAAAAAAGATAATAATGATAAGGTTCCATTCCTATATGGATATTTCTCAAAGAAGGTTGCTGACTATATTTATAAAGAATCTAATATTTTTAATAAAAATAAAATACTTGGTGAATTTGAATTAAAATTAATTGTGTCAAATGTAAAAGAATTAACTTTTACTTTTAAAGAATTATATCCATTTAGTTCTTCGCAAGTTACAATTGGTGGAGTTTTATTAAGTGAAATTAATAAAACAAATTTTGAATCTAAAAAAGAGAAAAATGTCTATCTAATTGGCGAAGTTTTAAATCTTGATGGCCTTTGTGGTGGTCATAATATTTCATTATGTTATGCTGAAGCAATGGAGTTAGTAGAAGCATTAAGGGAAAACTATAAGGAATAGTCTGAAATTTCTAAATTTTCTAAGTCAATTTTCTTAAATTGATAAGTTAATTTGTTATTATCTTTTTCATCTATATTGATTATTAAAAATGTTCCAAAATTTGTTGATCTTGGTCTACACAAACTACCTGGATTAAAAATATATGTATTATTTATTTTTGTAAAATATGGAATATGAGTATGACCAACAATAAAAATAGCAGCATTTGTTTTTTTAATGTAGTTTAAAGTGTCATTTATGAAAAAGTAATCATTTCCATGTTCCATATGAAGCTTACCAATAGGTGTATTTAAATCAATTTTTAATGGGGCTTCATAACTAAAATCACAATTACCTTTTACATATCTATATAGATGCATCATATAATCAGGAATTTCGTAATCTCCTGCATGTAAAAATAAATCTGCATCTTTATTTGTTTCATACACTCTATTTAAAAATAAGGTATCTCCATGTGAATCGCTAACTACTACAATTTTCATAACACGATAATTATAAAGGAGTTTTAGATTTATTGTTATTTGCAATTTTAAATGTAATTAAAATCATTGAAACAAGAAGCGCTAAAAAGAAAAGTAGATATATTGGTAATATTTTGAAACTTATTGAATTCCCAATTAAACCGAATAGTGGAGGCATGAAAGTTGAGCCTATGTATGCACTAGCCATTTGTATACCAATAATTGCACCAGAATTTTCTTCTCCAAAGTTGTATGGCGTGGAGTGAATTATACATGGATAAATTGGACCACAACCAAAACCAATAATGACAAAAGCCACAATAGTAGCAATATATGATTCAATCGGTAAGAATAATATTACTAATCCAACACACAATATACTTGATCCAATAAGGATCATTTTTTTGTCTCCTAGTTTATCGGTTACAAAGCCACTAACAAATCTACCACAAGTAATGCCAATAAAGATTAAAGAAGCAAATGTCGCTGCTTTATCTTCAGTTAATCCTTTAGCCTCAACAAAATATGTGCTAGCCCATTGCATTGCTGTTTGTTCAAGTGCACAGTATGCAAAAAATCCCAAAAGAAGGAATGGTACACCTTTAATTTTAATGGCTTGTACGATACTAACATTTCTCTTTTCTTCTCTAGAGGGAGCTTCATTAACTTTCCAAACAGGTAAAGTAAAAAGAAGTAATAATGCTATTCCAAGTTGGATAAATCCAACGATTCTGTAACCATTATTCCATGATGAAGTACTTAATGCATAACCCATTACAAATGGACTAACAATTGTTCCAACCCCCCAAAAACTATGAAGCCAAGCCATATGTTTAGCTTTATAGTGGAGCGCAACATAATTATTTAATGCCGCATCAATTGCGCCAGCTCCTAATCCATAAGGTATCGCAAAAAGAATAAGCATCCAAAAAGACTTTGAAAAAGAAAATCCAAAAATAGCAATAACTGTTAAAAAGACACTTGCAACAGTAACAATTCTTGTTCCAAATTTCGTTGTTAGCTTGTTTGATAATAAACTGGATATGATTGTTCCTCCAGATATTGTCATGGTAATAATGCCCATATAAGAAACAGGAACACTCAATTCATTATGCATTACTGGCCAAGCAGATCCTAGTAATGAATCAGGCAAGCCAAGACTTATAAAAGCAATGTAAATAAGAATTAAAAGAAAAATGTACATATAATAAATCCATTTTAATATTGAAAATATAGCACTTTATCGAATATATTTCATTAATGATTTTTTTGTTTTTCTCATGTGATTTTTTTCACGAATTTTTTCACGAAAAATTAGAAATAATATATTCGTTTATAAAAAACTAAAATAGTCTAAAATATTAAGGTATTGATTGGAGATTTAGATATGGAAAAATATACGAAAATTACTGAAAAAGAATTGCCTGAGATAAATTGCAAAGCAACAATTTATAAACATAATAAAACAGGAGCAAGGATTGCAACTTTTGATACTGAAGATACAAACAAAGTGTTTGCAATAACTTTTAAAACCCCAGCAGTAAATTCTACTGGTGTCACGCACATTATTGAACATAGTGTACTTTGTGGAAGCAAGAAATATCCATTAAAAGATCCTTTTGTTGAACTTTTAAAAGGTAGTTTAAATACTTTTTTAAATGCTTTCACGTATCCTGATAAAACGATGTATCCATGTGCCTCTAAGAATGATAAAGATTTTAAAAATTTAATGGATATTTATCTAGATGCAGTTTTCTTTCCTAGAATGTATACATGTAAAAACGTATTCCTTCAAGAAGGATGGCATTATGAAATCTTTAAAGAGGATGAACCAATTAAATATAATGGTGTAGTTTATAATGAGATGAAAGGGTCCTTTTCAAATTCTGATGATGTTTTAAACGAATCAATTTTGAATGGGATCTTTAGTGACACAACTTATAAAAACGTTAGTGGTGGAAACCCAGATAATATTGTTGATTTGACATACGAAGATTTTATTAATTTTCACAAAAAATACTATTCTCCATCTAACTCATTTATTTTCTTATATGGAAAAATGGATATGGAAGAAAGACTTGAATATCTTGATAGGGAATACCTTTCAAAATTTGAAAAAATAGATATAAATCCAGTTATAGAAGATAGTAAACCAACAAACGGATTAAAAGAAGAAACTATCCTTTATCCTGTTTCAAATGAGGAGACATTAGAGAATAAAACAAATCTGGCCGTTGCTTATGCTTTAGGTAGTGCTTTAGATATTAAACAAGACATTGCTTTTGATGTAATTGATAGGATTTTAATTAATTCGCCAAGTGCAATTTTAAAAGAGAGATTATTAGGCGCGGGAATTGGTGATGATATTAGCGGTGGTAATCAAGGCGGAATTAGGCAAAGTTATTTTGCTATAGTTGCAAAAAATACTGAAGAAAACAAAAAGGAAGAATTATTAAAGATTGCTCATGATACTTTTGTTGAACTTGTTAATGGAAAACTTGATCATGAAAGTGTTTTAGCATATTTGAATAATTTTGAATTCAGAGTTAGAGAAAATAAATTTTCAGGATATCCTCTGGGATTAAAAATAATTATGAATTCAATGGATACTTGGTTATATGATGATAACAATCCATTTGGCAAGCTTAATGTTCTCGGATATTATGAGGAACTTAAAAAAGATTTAGAAAAAGGATATTTTGAAGACTTAATTAATAAATATTTAGTCAATAGCAACCATAATTATTTATTAATTCAAAAACCTTCAAAAACTATTCAACAAGAGAAAGAAGAAAAACTTACTAAGAAATTAGAAGATTATAAAAATAGTTTATCTAAAGACGAGATAAAAGAATTGATTAAGATGAACGAAGGATTAAGAGAATATCAATCATCTCCAGAAAGTATTGTTGCTATCAATTCTTTACCACACTTGAGTATAGAAGATTTAAGAGACAAACCAGATGATTACAAGTGTGAATTAATTAAAGATAAATATAACTTTTATTACAGTAAACAATTTACTAATGAGGTTATATATGGAGAATTTTTATTTAAAGCGAATGCTATTTCATATAAAAAAGCGAGTGAATTAAAATTTCTTACTGAATTACTTTCAAAATTACCTACAAAAAAACATACAAATGCAGAACTTGATAAAATAATTGGGTTAAATTTTGGTGATTTTGATGTTGCTCTTGATATTTATAGTTCATCAAAATCTAACGATTATGATTTATTGATGGGATTTAGTTTTTCAACATTAAAGGAAAGTTTAAGTTTAGCTAAAGACTTATCATTAGAATTTATTAACGAAATTGTTTTTGATGAAAAGAAAATTCTTGAAGTTGTTGGAAGCGAAAAATCTAGACTTGATAGTGCCGTAGATTATGGACATGTTTTAGCATTAACTAGATCAAGAAGAAGTTATTCTATCCCAAATTATATTGATGATGAATGTAATGGAGTAGGGTATATTGATTTCATTAATGACTTATCAAAAAATTTTGATATTAGAAAAGATGCTTTAATTAGAAATTTAAAAGAAATTATGAAAGTAGTTTTTGTTAAAGAAAACTTCTTGAGTTTTGCAACATTGGAGGACAAAACCAAAGATGATTTTAAAAAGTGCACAGATGAATTTTTTATAAATTTATTGTCAAATCCCGCATCAATTTCTAAAAACAAAGAAAAATTTGAAGTAAAGACTATAAAAGAAGGGATTACCTGCCAGGCTGCAATTAACTTTGTTGCAAGAACGATGAACTTTGAAAAATCTGGTTTAAAATATAATGGGAAAATGGATGTTTTATCGAATGCTTTAGGTATTGATTATATGTGGCAAAATATTCGTGTTAAAGGTGGAGCATATGGAGCAATGTTTGGGTTAAATTTCAAAAACGGTATGTCAATTACTTCATATAGAGATCCACATATTAAAGAAACTGATGAAGCATATAAAAAGATTCCTGAATTTATTGAAAATATGAACTACAACGATGATGATTTATTGAAGCTTAAAATCGGTGCTATTTCTAATGGAACTAGAGTTTTACACGCTAAAAACGCAGGTATTTTAGGGTTTTCAAGACTTTTAACAGGAATCACTTATGATGATATTCTTAAATATAGAGAAGAGTTATTATCAACAACAAATGAAGATCTTAAATCGTTTGCTCCTACAATTAAAGATTTAATTGATGACTCAAATTTATGCGTTATTGGTAATGAAAATGAGGTTAAAAAGAATTCGAACTTATTTGAAGTTGTAAGAAAATTAAGTTAGTATTAATGCAAATACTGATAGTAAAGGAAATAAGTTTATGGAATTAAAACCAATTTGTAGTTTAGATGCTTTTGATAAACTTGATATTAGAGTAGGAACTATTACTCAATGCGAAAAACATCCAAATGCGGATAGACTCTTAATCTTCCAAGTTGATTTTGGAGAATTTCAACGACAAATAGTTTCGAGTATTGCAATGTATTACAAACCAGAAGATGTTATTGGCAAACAAGTTTGTGCAATAGTCAATCTTGAACCTCATAAATTTAGAGGTGTTGAAAGTAATGGAATGCTTCTTTGCGCAGAAAATGAAGAAGATACAATGCTTTCTTTAGTAAGCGTTTTAGAGAAAATTGATAACGGTTTATTTGTTGGTTAATTTTCTACTATTTGTTCGATTTTTGTTTAATTTATGGGCTTTTAAAGTTCTTGCTTTTGAAGTGACTTTATAATAAGATAATAGGGCGATGGCGAAATTGGAGAAGCGGTTAACTCACTTGGCTGTGAACCAAGCATTCACGGGTTCGATCCCCGTATTTCGCCCCAGATTTGATTAATAGGATTGATGAGTTTATTTATCAATCTTTTTTTATGACTTTTAAATTAACTTAAATACCTAATATGGAATGTATTGTGTCCAAAGTAAAAAAATTATTCAAATTTTTATTATTAAATGATAAAGGTTAAGAATTGATTTATTGTTGAAATTTCTTTGTAGATATAGATACTTTATTTTTGTAAAAGGCCACTCCGAAAATAATAATGTTTTTAATACCTAATTTACTTAATTCATCGCAATAACCTTTTGACAAAATTTGGTTTAACGCATTGAGAGATGATTCATTTAACCTTGCTTTTGTTGTTCTATTTTTTAGGTTTTTGGTTTCTATAATTAACCCAACATCTTCACTGTTTTTTGGTATAACGACAATATCGGCACGACCTTTACCAGCATTATATTCATTTTTAACATAAGCATCTTCAAAAATTATTGCAAGTGTAGTTGCTAATAATATTTGGTAGTTTTTTTCATCATTCATTTCTAAATAAGAAAATGTTGAAAGAAGATATTCAGTAATTATTTTTTCTAAAGAATATTGGTTGCCCTCTTTAAATGCCTCTTTGAGTCTTATTATTCATGGTATTTGTTCGTTTTTCAAATAACTAGAACGTATTTCTCTTTTAAAAAACTTGTTTAATTTCTTTGTTTGGTAGGGCTAGTCTATATAGATTATCAAAAGAATCACTAATAGATAAGTAACCACTACAAAGTAAATAAGTGCACACTGTTAACGGTGAGTTATCTAAATCTTTATAGCTTATTGCGATGTCAATTTCACTTTGAATCGTTTCATCATTTAATAAAGGCAATAATGAATTTAAATTATCAGGTGATAATAGTTTAGCTAGTGTATTACTTTCCCCAGTATTAACCCAATAAGAATTTAGTTCTCCTCCATTTTGAATGAAGTTTAAAATTGATAAAGGGTTATAAATTTCTGCATTTCCAAATTTATACCCCCCCATAATATTTTTTAACGTCGTTGTAACACTCATTAAAGTTGTAGTAATTTAACAAGTCTATTACTTCTTTTTCATTAAAGCCAAAGCCTTCATCCATATTTTTAGATAAAACAGAGTTAACGACTAAGTTATTTACTCCAGAAAACAATGATTCCTTAGCTATTTGAAGGATACCTGTAAGAATAGCGAGGTGGATTGAAGGATTGCTTTTCAAACTTTCTCCTAAAAATTGTTTGAAAAATATAATTGCTTGATCGTAAAAATTATAATCTTAAGCATAATGTACGGGCGTATCGTATTCATCAATTAGAAGAACGACTTTTGTTTTGTAAACTTTAAATAAAAATTTTGATAGTCTTGATAAAGAACTTGAAAGTTCTATATCATTTAATTCTTTTGACAGAACAGAACTAAAATATTTTTGTTCTTCGCCGTTTAAAATATCCAAAGCAAGAATATTTGAATGACGTTCATATTCTTCGCGCATGCATTCTTTTAATTTCATCAGCATAGAAATATAGTTTGATCCAATAGCATTTTTTAAATTTATATGAATAAGAGGGTATTTTTGGAAATTGTTTTTGACAACTTCTTTATTGCCCCATATTTTTTTATCAATAAAATATTTGCTATTATCTACGTTGGATTTCTCGTAAAAAGTTTGAAGCATCGAAAGCATTAAACTTTTTCCGAATCTTCTTGGGCGAGTAAATAAGAGACAACTCCCTTCTGGGAATTTCGATATATTGTTAATAATATTTGTTTTATCAACATAATAACAATCTGTCGAAACAGTTTCGTAATATTCTATTCCTAATGGTACAGGTTTTTTGCTCATAATGCCTAATCTCCTAAAAGCATTAGACAACACTAAACAACATCAAACAACATTTTGCAACGTTATTATAGATTTAAAATTATAACCACATTCTGCCTTGGTTGGTTGCATAACAAAAATTATTTATACACAAAAATAAATGTTAAATTAATGGAATTAATCTATAAATTTTTTATTCAATATAAATTAATTGAGTAATTCAGTTTCCCAAAGGCCATGTAAGTTGCAATATGCATAAACTGAAATTGGTTTTTCATCAGCAACAAGTAAGAAATCAGCAATTGGTTTTCCTTGAGGTTTAAGATTTCTTCTATATACTGCTTTATCAGTTTGAAGAATTATCCATTCAATAGAATGTTCATCCATCATAGGATGCAAAACAGAACCAATTTCTACATGTACTTTATTTCCATCTAGTGTAACAACTGGGACATGTTTTTCAACTGCCCCATCATTTTTATTTGGTATTAAACGATACATTTCTTTTGCACAACATATTGTTGCAACTGTTGGATCAGTTAACATTTCGATAACTTTTCCGCAAAGTTCACACTTATAAAACTTTAATTGTGTATACATAGTTTAGTTCTCCTTATATTTTAAGTTTAAATGATAATTTTCATTAAGTGAAATATAATGCTTGTTATATAATAAAAATATGCAAAATTATAACAATTTGTTGGATGAGATTTTTAGTTATTCATCAATGAAAAAGAAACGAACTGGAGATAATATTTTAGGAACCAATGATGAACATTTAGGTGTACCAATTCCAGTATTAAAGAAATTAGCAATAAAATATAAAAATATTGATTTAAACGATTATAAAATTAACAATATTTTCGAACTTAGGTTGGTATATTTTTTAATAGGGATTTCAAGAACTAAAACTTTTAATGAAGGCATCAATTTTATACTTAAAAATAGCGATGAATATCTTGGATGGGCAGTAACTGATTCAACATACCAATATATTGTTTTGGAAGATGAATTCCAAAATGTTTTAACAATATTAAAGATGTTACTGAAAAATAAAAATGAATATATTAGGAGATTAGCATATTTAATTTGCTTCAAATATTTGAAAAACAAAGATAATTTGTCGAATATTTTTAGATTATTTAAAAATGATGAAGCATATTATGTGCAAATGGTTGAAAGTTGGTTATTATGTGAACTATATATTTTTTATCAAGAAGAAACATTTATGTTTCTTAAGGAAACCAATCTTGATAAAATAATAGTTAACAAGGCAATTTCAAAGATTCATGATTCATATCGTGTTACAAAGGATAGCAAAGAAAAAGCAAAATTATTAAAAAAATAATAAAGGAGAATTTAAATTTATGACAAACAAAGAAAGAATGTTAAGCGGGAAGTTATATTTAGCTAGTGATGGCGAACTTTTAAATGCTAGAAGACAAAATAGAAGTATGCTTGAAGAGTTTAACCAAACTAGTTGGAGAGATGGGAAGAGAAGGGGATATATTTTAAAAGGTCTTTTTAATAAGACTGGAAAATATTTATATATTGAACCACCTTTCTATTGCGATTATGGTTCAAATATAAGTGTTGGCGAATCATTTTATGCAAATTTTGGTTGCACTATTTTAGATGTAGCTGAGGTTGTAATTGGTAACAATGTATTTTTTGGTCCAAGAGTCATTGTTACTACTGCATCTCATCCTATTGATGCAAGTGTGAGAAATAGTCAACTTGAATATGGCTTACCTGTTCATATTGGCAATGATGTATTTATTGGCGCTGGGGTCATTATTAATCCAGGTGTGACTATTGAAGATGATGTTGTTGTTGGAAGCGGATCAGTTGTTACCCATAACTTAGAAAGTCATGCAGTATATGCTGGAAATCCTGCAAACAAAATTAGAGATATTACTGATGAAGAAAGAGAATATTGGAAAAAGGAAGAAGAATTATATAGAAAAGAAATGGAGAAATAAAAATGTTCAACAAAAGAGAAGTTTCTAAAGATACATTTTATGTAGGTGCAAGTGATCGAAGACTTGAATTATTTGAGAATGTTTATCCATTAACTAATGGAGCTTCTTATAATTCATATATTATTCTTGATAAAAAAACTGCTTTGCTTGATACAGTTGATGAAAGTGTTGCTGGAACATTTTTTAAGAAAGTTAAAGATGTTTTAGATGGAAGGCCACTTGATTATTTAATTATTAACCATATGGAACCAGACCATTCTGCAACGATAGAAGGATTACTTTTAAAGCATCCTGAAACTACAATTGTTTGTAATGACAAGATTCTTAATATGTTAAAAAATTATTTTGAGGATCTTCCACAAAATAAAGTTCAAGTAGTTAAAGAATTAGAAGTTTTAGATCTCGGTGAACATAAATTAACATTTGTTTTTGCACCAATGGTGCACTGGCCAGAAGTTATGATGACTTATGACGCAACAACTAAAACATTATTTTCGGCTGATGCTTTTGGAACATTTGGCGCATTAAGTGGTAACTTATTCGCCGATGAATTATGTTTTGATTTTGATGAAGCTAGAAGATATTACACAAATATTGTCGGGAAATATGGCCCACAAGTTCAAGCCGCTCTTAAAAAGGCTGCAACAGTTAAAATCGAAACAATTTGCCCACTTCATGGTCCAATTTGGAGAAAAAATCTTTCCGCAATTTTGGATAAATATCAACATTGGAGTACATACGAACCTGAAGAGAAGGGTGTATTAGTTGTTTATGCTTCAGTTTATGGTCATACTGCTGAAGCAGCTTCTATAGTTTGTGATGAACTTGCAATTGAAGGCATTAAAGACATTCATTGTTATGATGTTAGCAAAACCGACAAATCATATTTAGTTTCGGAAGCATTTAAATATTCACATTTATTTATTCTTTCAACGACATATAACGCTGGGATTTTTACTCCAATGGAAGAGTTTGTTAATGACTTAAAATATCATAATCTTCAAAACAGGAAAGTTGCTATTATTGAAAATGGAAGTTGGGCTCCAACAGCAAAGAATTTATTAACTTCTATTTTTTCAACAATGAAAAATATAACTATTATTGATAAGTCTGTTTCAATTAAATCTTCTTTAAAAGAGAATCAAATTGTTGATATTAAGGAAATGGTTAAAGAATTTACTAAAGATTTTCCTAAAGAAGAACTAAATTTTAATCCGCTTTTTAAAATTAATTACGGATTATATGTTTTATCTACAAAAATTGATGAAGATAAATTCAATGGTTGTATAATTAATGCTGTTAATCAAATTTCAAGCGATAAAATCATGGTTTCTGTTAATAAGCAAAACTACACTGCTGAAATTTTTAAAAATACAAAAGTGGCAAATCTTTCAATTTTGACGAAATATTGTCCATTTGAAATTTTTAAACGTTTTGGATTCCAAAGTGGCAGGAATGTTGATAAGTTCTGCGATTTTGATTATTATGCACTTTCAAATAATGGTTTGCCATATATTACAGAGTTTGCAAATTCCTATATTTCCTTAAAAGTCGTTGATATTATCGATTTAGGAAGTCATTATGGATTTATTTGTGAACAAAGTGAAAGTAAGCAATTAAATAATGATGAAAGTGTAACTTATTCATACTATTTAAAATTTATAAAACCAAAACCAACAGTTAATGAAACTAAGAAAGTTGGATGGCGTTGTAAGATTTGTGGATATGTATATGAAGGAAAGGAACTTCCAAAAGACTTTGTATGTCCAATATGTAAACATGGAATTGAAGACTTTGAGAAGATTGGTGAGTAAAAAATGGAAAAAGAAAAACTAGATTTTAACACTTATCAAAAAGCTGCTTATGATTTAGTAAGTGAAGACGGAAGAAAAGATTTAATCTTAAATGGAGTTTTAGGTCTTGCAGGAGAATGCGGTGAATGCTGTGATCTTGTTAAGAAAAATCGTTTCCAAGGTCACGAACTAAATAAAGAGAAACTTTTAGATGAACTTGGTGATGTACTTTGGTATATTGCCGAAACCTGTTCAGGCTTAGGGGTGACTCTTGAAGAATGTGCTCAATATAATTTAGACAAATTACATGCACGTTATCCTCATGGGTTTACAAAAAATGATTCAATAAATAGAAAGGATAACAAATAAAAGATGGAACACGAAATCATGTATGATGCTGTCATAATTGGTGGTGGTGTAATTGGCTGTTCAATTGCACGTTATTTATCAAAATATAAAGGCAGTTTTTTAGTTGTTGAAAGGCATAGCGATGTTGGAGATGAAACTAGCTCCGCAAATAGTGCTATTGTTCATAGCGGATATGATCCAAAACCAGGTACACTCAAAGCTAAGTTTAATGTTTTAGGTAATAAAATGATGCCAGAACTTTGTAAAGAGCTAGATGTACCATTTAATAAAATTGGTTCTATCACAGTCGCTTTAACTGAAGAAGATTTAGAAACCTTAAAATCATTAAAAGAAAGAGCAGACATTAATGGTGTTGATGCAAAACTTTTAAGCAAGGATGAAACAATTGAGATTGAACCTAATATAAATCAAAATATTTTAGGTAGTTTATTTTGTAAAGATGCTGGTATTGTTTCACCATTTAATTTAACGGTTTCACTTATGGAAAATGCTATGGATAATGGTGTTCACTTAAATCTCAACACTGAAATTAAAAAAATCATGCATGAAAAAGATGGCTCTTATTCATTAGAAGATCAACATGGAAATGTGTATAAAGCTAAATATGTTATTAATGCTGCCGGTGTTAATAGTGAAGTTGTTACTAAATATGTTGAAGAACCATCATTCCATATTATTCCTACAAAAGGTGAATATATTTTACTTGATCACTTTAAAACTAACTTTGTAAAGCATACATTATTTATGTGTCCTTCAAAGGTTGGTAAAGGTGTTTTAGTTTCGCCAACAACATCATATAACTATATTGTTGGTCCAAGTGCTTCTGTTAGTGAGCAAGGAGATACTTCTTGCGATACAGAAACATATAATTTCTTACGTGATAAAGCAAAATCACTCGTGGAAAATGTTCCATATGTTCAAACAATTAAAGGTTTTGCAGGTGTAAGAGCAAATAACGATAAAGATGATTTTATTATTGAAGAGAGTAAAGAAAATCCAGGATTTTTCTTGGTTGCCGGAATTATGTCTCCAGGTCTTGCTTCATCTCCTGCAATTGGAGAATATGTTGCAAATTATGTTGCCGATAAACTTAAATTATCAGTTAATTCAAGATTTAACCCACGTATTAAACCACACAAAAATTTAAAAGAAATGGATTTAAATTCTTATAATGCATTGATAAAAGAAGACCCAAGATTCGGGAAATTTGTTTGCAGATGTGAGAAAGTTAGTGAAGGCGAAATTGTTGACGCAATCAATAGAAATTGTGGTGCTACAACAATTAAAGGCGTTAGAAAAAGAACTAGAGCTGGTTTTGGTAAATGCCAAGGAGCATTCTGCCAAATGACAGTTGTTCATATTCTTGCAAAAGAACTTCATAAAGATGTTACTGAAATTAATTTTGGTGATGAAGGAACAAATATTTGTGTACAAAGTAGCAAGGAGGGTCGTTAATTATGAAACAAATTGATCTCGCAATTATTGGCGGTGGTTCAGCTGGACTTGCTGCTGCAATATCAGCATATGATAATGGAATTAAAGACATTATTGTTTTTGAAAGAGAAGATAAATTAGGTGGCATTTTAAATCAATGTATTCACAATGGTTTTGGATTACATACATTTAAAGAAGAACTTACTGGTCCTGAATATGCTTATAGATTTATTGAAGAATTCCATAAGAGAAATTTAGTCGCTAAACTCGATACTTTAGTTTTATCAATTAGTAAATCTAAAGTTGTTACATACGCAAATGGAGAAGATGGTGTTGCTCAAGTTCAAGCTAAAGCCGTTATATTTGCTGCAGGATGTAATGAAAGAACTAGAGGGCAAATTTTAATTCCTGGCGATAGACCAAAAGGTGTTTTCACTGCTGGGCTTGCTCAAAAATATCTTAATATTGATGGATATTTGGTAGGCAAAAATGTCTATATTTTAGGAAGTGGTGATATTGGTTTAATTATGGCTAGACGTATGACTTTAGAAGGTTGCAAAGTCATTGGTGTTAGCGAATTAATGCCATATAGTAATGGTTTAAATAGAAATATGGTTCAATGTTTACAAGATTTTAATATTCCATTAAAACTTCATAACACTGTTACAAGAATTATTGGAAAAGACAAACTTGAAGCAATTGAAATTTGTGATGTAGATGATAAACTCCAACCAATTAAGGGAAGAGAACAAATTATTAAGTGTGATTGTTTACTTCTTTCTGTTGGCCTTTATCCATTCAATGTTCTTTTAGCTCAAGCTGGTGCTGAAGAAAATTTAAGAACAAAAGGTGCTAAAGTTGATCAAAATCTTGAAACAACAATTGAAGGTGTATTCTCTTGCGGTAATGTTTTACATGTTCATGACCTTGTTGATTTCGTTAGTGAAGAAGGTACAAGAGCTGGCAAAAATGCTGCTGAATATATCAAGAATCCAAATAGAAAAGTTTATAAAGTTATTCCAGCTACTGCTGGTAATAATTTAGGATATGTATTACCTAATGAGATAAAAGTCACTGATGACACTAAAGAAGTCACATTTGCATTTAGGGTTAGAAAACCAATGAAGAATGTAACTATATTTGTTAAAGATGGAGAAAATGTTTTAAAGAAACAAATTAAACCAACAATTATTCCTTCCGAAATGGAAAAAGTTGTTTTAAAAGATGTTGATTTCAAAAATATAAATGAAGTAACGGTATCAGTGGAGGAAAATTAGTCATGAAAGAATTTACATGTATTATTTGTCCAAATGGCTGCAAAGTCATCGTTGATGATAATGGAAATATAAGCGGAAATAAGTGCCCAAGAGGTGCAACTTACGTAAAACAAGAATCGACTCATCCTGTTAGAACAGTTACCACAACATGTAAGGTTGTTGGTAATCCTGAATACAGAGTTGTTCCTTGCAAGACTGATGGAGCAATTCCAAAAGAAAAAATATTTGAT
This sequence comes from Gemmiger formicilis, assembly GCA_963626345.1. GTDB lineage: Bacteria > Bacillota_I > Bacilli_A > RFN20 > CAG-826 > Onthovivens. Next base: position 16,201 of record CAVFXI010000019.1, read on the forward strand.
GTTATGCATGAAATTAATAAGGTTTCAGTTGAGTTTCCAGTTAAAATGCATCAAGTATTAATTGAAAATGTTTGTGGTACTGGGATTAATGTTATTGCAACAAAAGAATTAAAGTAGATTTATGGAACAAAAAGTAATAGTACAAGATTATCTTAAAAAATATTCTGATAAATCATTTAAGGAAATGCCTTTAAATGATGCAGATATTTTGGTTTTGACTGGTCTTTGCTATGCGGATTATATGAGTGCATCTGGAGTCATCGAAAATTATGATGTTTGGAATGATAAGATTCCTTTAATTGCATTTAAAGATCATGAAGTTAGAAAAAAGATGTCTATGCGCTATCTTTCTGGTCCAGTTGTTTACTATAATTTCTTTAAAGATGTTTTATTAACAAAAAGATATAAAGATTTAAGAATCACTAAAATTAGAAATATTTTTTCTAAATCTAAAAATACACAATTTTTTGCAATGGTTTACGAAATTAATGAACTTAGATTTGTAATTTTTAGAGGAACTGATAATACAATTCCTGGTTGGAAGGAAGATATTTTAACTACTTTAGGAGGAGAAATTCCTTCTCAAAAATTAGCTGCTGAATATTTAAAGGAAATTTTAGAAGAAGATAAAGAGCATGATTATTATGTTATAGGTCATTCAAAAGGTGGAAACCTTGCTTATTATGCTTTCTTTAATTTGCCTGAAGAATTAAAAGAAAAAGTTATTATTTGCTACAACCTTGATGGTAATGGTTTTAGAAATGATAATTTTGATTATAAAAAATATAAGAAGAAAATTACAAAAATCGTTCCAAGTGATGATGTTGTTGGATGTGTTTTTGATACATATGCAAAACATACAATTGTTAAGAGCACTAATTTTTCAATATTTGCACATGATGTTTTATCATGGCAACTTGATCCTGAGGATTATACAAAATTATTGAAAACAAAAACTTTAACTAGGGCTTCACAGGCATTTAAAGTGGTTTTTAATATTTGGATTACTAAGATGACAATGAAACAGCTTGAAGATTTCATTGATTTTATTTTTGTAATGGTTGATTTAGAAAAAACAAAGACTGTTAATGAGTTATTTGCAAACTTAGGTAAGAATAGACACATTTATTTAAAAACAATTGAGAGTTATCCTGCTGAACGCAAAAAAGAAATTAAGAAATTAACAAGTCAATTTTTAAAAGAATATATTGATGTTTATATTAGAATTTCACCTATTACAAAGCGATTAGCTTTGTTAACAAAAAATGAGAATTTACTCAAGGAGAATTAAACAATGGCAGACACAAAAAAATTTATTTTAGCTATCGATCAAGGAACTACCTCGACTAGAGCGATGCTTTTTGATCATGATGGTGGGATTGTTTATAAATCCCAACAAGAAGTTGAGTGCTTCTTCCCAAATGATGGTTGGGTTGAACAAAACGCACTTGATGTTTGGCTTTCAGTCTTAGATGTTATAAATGATTGTTTAGCAAAAACCAACTACACTTACGATAATATTGATTGTATTGGTTTAACTAATCAAAGAGAAACTACGATTGTATGGGATAAAAAGACTGGTATGCCAGTTCATAATGCTGTTGTTTGGCAATCTCGTCAATCACTTGAAATTTGTAATAAATGGTCAAAATATAAAGACTTAATTCACGAAAAAACTGGACTTGTTTTAAACCCATATTTTAGTGCAAGTAAGATTAGATTTATTTTAGATAATATTAAAGATGGTCAAAAAAGAGCTGAAAACGGCGAATTATTATGCGGAACTATCGATACTTGGGTTTTGTATAAATTATCACAAGGCAAGATTTTTAAAACAGATATTACAAACGCATCTAGGACAATGTTCTTTAATATTAATACATTGACTTGGGATGATGAACTTTTAAAAATCTTTAATATTCCTAAATGTATGTTAGCTGAAGTTGTCCCATCAAGCCATTATTTTGGTGATGCAACTGCTTTATATCCTGGATTAAAAATTTGTGGTGTTGCTGGCGATCAACAAGCTGCACTTTTTGGCCAAAATTGTTTTGAAATTGGCGAATCAAAAAATACATATGGTACAGGGTGCTTTATGTTAATGAATGTTGGAGATAAACCAATTATGAGTAAGAATGGTTTATTAACGACTGTAGCCTGGCAAATTGGTGATAAAGTTACTTACGCACTTGAAGGCTCTGTTTTTATTGGTGGAGCCTGTGTTCAATGGTTAAGAGACGAAATGCGTATGTTTAGACATGCAAGCGATAGTGAAACATATGCAAATAAAGTTGATGATGAATTAGGAGTTTATGTAGTTCCTGCATTTGTTGGACTTGGTGCACCATATTGGGATGATGAATGTAGAGGTGGTGTTTTTGGTTTAACGAGAGCAACCAAGAAAGAACATTTCATAAGAGCAACATTAAATTCAATTGCTTTACAATCAAAAGATTTAGTTAAAGCTATGGAAAAAGAATGTGATAAACCATTAAAAGTTTTAAAAGTTGATGGTGGTGCAACCGCAAATGGTTATTTAATGCAATATCAAGCAGATATATTAGGGTGTAAAGTAATGCTTCCACACTGTTTAGAAACAACCGCTTTAGGGGCTGCTTACCTTGCAGGTTTGCAAAATAAATATTGGAAATCTTTAGATGACATCAAAAAGATTCATAAGTATAAGAAAGAATATACCCCTAAAATGAGCAAAAAAGTCGTTGCTACCATTGATAAAAAATGGGCTAAGGCAATCGAAGCTGTTAGGGTATTCAAATAATGAATGATGAAATCAAGAAACTAATTAATGAAAGTATAGTAATCGGGCCTAATGAATTAGAGTCATATTTTCTTATAGAAAAAAGTAATAACTTAGGTATTTCTTTTCAATATAAAACCAAAGAAACCGTTCTTGGCGAGTTTTTTGGAACATATAATGAAAAAACAATAAAGTCATTGATGATACATGGTGGTTTCACGTATGAAATTGCTAAGAAATATCTAAGGTTTTTGTGTGCGGGCTATAAAGATAATGAACTATTTAAATGGTTGTACGATAAGAATTTAATTATTGTTGATGAATTATATTTAAATCTTTATAAGGGAAAAAATATTGTTTTTGTTGGTTATTCTAAGAATGATCCTGAAATTAAGGCTATTATTGATAAAATAGGCGGGAATCAATATAGTTTTTTAAAAATTTCCGACCTTGGTTTGCCAAATGTCACACATGACATTTTAAATTTCATTAATGTAGATGAAGAAGTCAAGTATGCATTAAACGAGATTGCATCGAAGATTTTTGATGGGGAAAGTCCAAATGACTTTTTAATATATTGTAATTCCGAAACATATGCATTTTATTTAAAAATTTATGCTAAATATTTTGGCTTACCTATAAATTTTAATGATAAAAAGACTTTGGTAGATACTAAAGCTGGAAGATATGTTTTAAATAATATTAATCTTTGTTTTGATGAAATTTATGAAACATATAAGAATAACAATAAGGATGATAATGATATCGAAATAATTAAATATTTATATGATTTTTATGAACTCGGAAACGACAAGAATTATGCACTCGATTTTAAGTCTATATTATTAGATCACGAAATCAAAGATGAAAAAATTATTAATGCAATCAACCTTGTTTCTAGTCCTATTTTTGATTCTTCATATGAAATTTATGTATTAGGTGCGATTGATGGGTTTATTCCAAAAGTTGTATCTAATAATGACATTATTGATGATAAAGTTAAAGAAATAAATGGATTAACGACTAGTTATTTTAAAAATGAATTAATTAATGAAATGACTAGTAATTTCATATCGTTAAATAATGTAACTTTTATTTCTTTTTCTAATGAAAATGGGAAAAACAAAGCATCATACATGCTTGAAAAGATTCTTAATTTTAAAGTAAAGAATCCAAAACTTCAAAAATTTTCTTACTCGAAAGAAATTAGTAATATCTATCACCTAAATTATTTATATAGATATAAGTTTTTTAGTGATGTTAATGATGAATTAAAAATCACTGAAGGATTATTTAAAGATCAAGAATTATTTGATAATTCATTTAAAGGAATTGATAGAATTCCCGCTGAAGATAATTATTTATCTGCTTCCTCGTTAAATATTTTTGCATCATGTCACTTTGCTTATTATCTTCAAAAAATATTAAAAATTGATAGTTTTTCATCAAATTTTAATACTGAAGTAGGCAAGTATTATCATGAAATTTTTGAAAAAATTTATGATAAAGATTTTGATTTCAAAAAAATGTCTAGCGAAAATAAAATTAAATACAATTTTTCTAAAAAAGAATTGGTTCTTTTAGAAAAACTGGATTTGATAGTCGAAAAAGTGGCTAATTATATAAGGACTAAAAATTTAGAACACCCAGTTACTAAAACTTTTCATGAAGAAGAACTTAAATTTATTGTTGATGATATACCAATTCAAGGCAGAGTTGATCGAATAAATTTATATGGAAAAGATTTAATAGTTATAGATTATAAGACTGGTAGTGCTTCAAATGATCTTGATATGTTTTTTAAATATGGAACAGACATTCAATTGCCATTTTATTTGTTTGAATTGAGCAAAGATTCTAATTTTAAAAAGTACAATATAATGGGCGCTTTTATTCAACCTATAAATATCAAAGATGAATATAATTTTTTAGATGAAGAAAAAAATGATGAAAAACGTTTTAAATTGGATGGATTAGTTTTTGAAACTGAAAAAACAGATCGAAGAAATATTGAATGGCTTGAAAGTTGTGTTCTCCCAAATGGTAAAAGAGTAGAAATTTATGGAGAAGAAAAGCTTAAAGCAATTATTGATCAAGTTGAAAGTTATGTTCAAGAATTTAGTTCTTTAATAAATCAAAATAATTTTAAGATAAATCCAATTGGAGAAAGAAAAAAGGATAGTTGCAAATATTGTAATTTTTCTGACATATGTTTTAGAAAAAATAGCGATTATAGAGTTGAAGATGAAGAAGATTCTGTGGGGGTGGTAATTGATGCCTAAACTAACTAAATACCAAGAAATGGCCGTTAATTCTGAAGGTAATGTCATTGTTTCTGCTGGAGCTGGTAGTGGTAAAACTAAAGTTTTAACTGAAAGAGTTATGAGAAAAATTAAGGAAGGAGTTAAAATTGACGAATTTTTAATCCTTACTTTTACTAATGCAGCCGCCAAAGAAATGAGAGATAGAATTAAAGTTGCATTAAATGAGGCTAACAATCTTGAAGAAATGAATAAAGTTGATTCGGCACATATTGAGACATTTGATGCTTATGCTCTTTATGTTGTTAAAAAGTATGGTTTCAAAATAGGGTTACCATCTTCTATAAATAACGTTCCAGAAGATGTTATTCAAGTTAAAATAAAAAGTGAAATAAATAATATTTTTAATGATTATTACGAAAAAGACGATAAAACTTTTAAAGAATTTATTCATGAATATTGCACAAAAAGCGATGATTTCATTGCTGATTTTGTTTTTAATTTTTACGTTTATGCTACTAAGCAACTTGATTTTGATGAATTTTTAAATACTTATGAATCAAAATATATTTCAAACGAAAGATTAGAAGAGGATCTAAATAATTTTTATAAGTTTTACAAAGATAAAGTTGAAACTATTAAACAAAAAATCGAGCGATTAGATAATGATAAGACTATCGAGAAATATAAAGTTTATTTTGGACCAGTTTTTCTTGATGAAGGAAGGAAAGAATTTTTTAAAAATTTAAAACATTTAAAGACTGGAAATAATGGCAAAGCGCCTGTTTTGCCTAGAAAAAGTAAAAACGATTCAACGAATGATCTTTCAATAAAACAAGAAATCTCAGAATTGAGAGATGATTTGAAAGAAATTGATTTTAATGAAGATTATTACTATAAATATGATGTTAAAAATCTTCAAAAATATATTCCATTGGTTATTCAAATTTGTAAAAGCGTTAGAGAACGTATATTAAATTTTGAAAAAAACAAAGGATATTTTACTTTTGAAGATATTGCTCATTTAGCTTATAAAATCGTAAAAGAAAATAAAGAAATTAGAGAAGAAATTAGGAATCATATTAAACTTATATTCGTTGATGAATATCAAGACAACTCTGATTTGCAAAATGAATTTTTATCTTTGATTGAAAATAATAATTTGTTTTGCGTTGGAGACGTTAAACAATCTATCTATTTATTTAGGGGAGCGAACCCATCTAACTTTATGAAGAAATATGATAAATATAAAGCTTTGGATGGAGGAACAGCTATTGAATTGAATGATAATTTTAGAAGCAGAAAAGAAGTTGTTTATAAAATAAATGATATATTTTCAAAAATAATGACTAATAATTATGGAGGTGCGGATTACGCAGTAAACCATATTATTAATCCTAAAAATGGAGATTATGAAAGTGTTGGGAAAATCGATGGAGAACATGGAATAGTTATTTTACATGGGGATAGCGACAAAAAAAGTGGTTTTACATATGGTAATATGATTATTCCTGATATTAAAAAAAGAATTGCTAGTCATCAAAAAGTCTATGATAGAGATGAAAGAAGAGTTAGAGACATTACCTATAAAGATTTTGCTATTTTATCAGCTACAGCAGAAGGTATTTTCCAAGAATTGGAGCAAGAATTAAGCAATGCAAATTTACCTGTTAATGCGATTTATAATGAGAAATTACTAGAAGATCCATCGATTCTTGTGGTTCTTTCAATATTAAAATGTGCGAGGCTTATTTCTAATGGATTAAATCAAGATAATATGGCTGATTTTAGACATTATTATGTCTCAATTGTTAGAAGTTTTTTGTGTAGATACGATGATAACAAAATTTACCACTTAATTATTGATGAATTATATAAAGAAGATGAAGTGTTCATTAAACTTAAAAATTTTGCATATTTGCATAAAGACTCTAGTTTAATAGAAACTTATGAAGATGCTTTAAATGAGTTCAATGTTATTGATAATCTAAAATATTTAATTAATCCATTATCATATGTAGAAAAATTACGAGTTTTTGATGAAAAAATCCGATCAATGAACGATCTAAATTATGAATTAGATGACTTTATTGATTATCTAGATGTTTTAAAAAGAAGTAATGTTGAAATGGAAGTTAAACATGATGCTTATTCAAATAACTCGATTACTTTAACAACCATTCACAAATCAAAAGGGTTGGAATATAAGATTGTTTATCTTATTAATTTAAAAGATCAAAATAAAAAGAGAGATACATATTTAATTAACGATAGTTATTGTGTTTCTTTGCCATCAATTGCATGTGGCGATAAACGACCAATTCAAGAAAAACTTAGTCAAATTGAGATTCAATCTAAATTCTTTGAAGAAAAGATGCGTTTGCTTTATGTAGCTTTAACTAGAGCTGAAGATACTTGCGTTTTGGTCGATAGAGATAATGTTCTTTTAAGTGGGAAATTTGTTGATATTAAGAATATTAATGGTGTTGGTGGATATCTTGCTGAAGAAATTTGTCATACGGACTTTGATGAAAGCATTTATGCTTCAATGTCATTACCAGAAGAAAATGAGACCCCTAAAAAAGAAAATAATTGGATTAATGATTTTAAAATTGAAGAAAAGCTTAATTTATCATTTGAAAAAGGGAAAATTAAAAGCACCGCATCAAAAGACCTTGGTTATGATGTCGATCCAAAAATGCTTCAAAAAGGAACGCATATGCATTTATTAATGGAAGAAGTTGATTTTAAAACAAAAGATACTTCTTTTATAAAAGATAAATGGGAAAGAGATCATATTAATAAAGTTTTAAATTGTGAAATTTTTAAAAATGTTAAAAATGCAAAAATCTACAAGGAATATCAGTTTATTGATTTGATTCATGGTAGAAATGGTGTAATAGATTTGCTACTTGTATTCGATGAAAGTGCATTTGTGGTTGACTATAAATTAAAACATATTGATGATAGTGCATATATGAATCAGCTAAAAGTTTATAAAGATTTTGTTGAGTCATATATGAAAAAGCCATGCAAATGCTACTTATTATCATTATTAGATGCAGATTTGAAAGAGGTGATTATAAATGAATGAAGTTAAATTAATTGAAGATTTGTATTTAGGGACCAGAGAAGAGGCCATTAATGCGATAAATGAAAAAAGATTATGGATTGAAAATAAATTTTTTGTTAAAGGAAATATTGATTCTATTAAGGACAAAGATGGTTTGATACATTATCCATTTATTGAGGCTTTATATGATAATGTATTGCTTTTTAGCAATGTTTCCATTCATGACTCTAAGGATTTCACAGATGAAGAATGTAAAACCATAAATGAAAGAAGTTCGAATTTAGCGGTGTTAAATCTTTATAACCATTGTGATTTTAGTGATGACACATTATTTTATGTTGAATACAATTTTTGTAGAATTGAATTAAGCGCATATCACGAATTTGTTGCTAATATTTTCCACAAAATACCATATGGTTTATTAAATATTGATAAATCAAAATTAAATGATGGTGGGGTTGATTTGATAAAATCTCTTATAAGTGGACAACTCGGAGAATCAATTCTTATTGTTTCAAAAGATAAATTAGTAAATATGTGCTATGATTGTCATATCTTGGAGAGAATAGTTTATCGAAAAGGAATCGATAAAGACTTAATTGAATCCTTAAAAGAAATAGCTAATCAACACCATATTGAATTAAAGGAAATGGATGAAGACTGAAAAATTGAACGAACAAGCATTTGAGGAAATCTTAAATGAATTAAATACTCCTAAAGATGTTGATAAAGAATATCTTTATGAGATTTATGATGCAGTTGTTGATGGAATAAACATGGTTATGTCAAGCGTAACGAATTATAAATTTATTGCTGTAAATCATGTTGTTGTTGTCCTTTATATAGTTAATGAATATTTATATAGTGTTAATAGTTTGCTTCCAGAAAAGAAGAAAGAATTTATTAATGATGAAAATTTGTCTAGCGCATTAGCATCTGTTTGTTGCGATAAATATCTAACTAATGAACAACTGAATTATAAATCTAAGTCATTTTTAAATAGATTTAACCCACCTATTTCAACTTTATCTTTATATTTAAATTTTACTTTGACAACTATTGAAAAAATACAAGTTAAAGATAATGTTAGTGAACTTATAAAAAGAATGTTATTTAAGGCATTCTCTCTTTCAAAGTGCATTACTGAACTACTTCTTGGTGGATATGAAACAGAAGCATTTTCAACATGGAGAACCTTGCATGAAAACGAATCAATTATGACTTGTTTAATGAAGTATGGTGAACCAATGTTTAAAGAATATTTTAAACATATTACTTATGTTTTAGCTTATAGAAGACAACTTCCTGAAGATGAACAAAACAAAGTTTTCGTTACTATTAAAGAAGAGATGAAGTCTCATGAACTTAAAAGTAAAGATATGAAAAAGTTTATTGAATATGGGTATCTTTATGTAGTCCCTGATTTTGAGGAAAAACAATTAAAACTAAATTTTAGAGATGGTGTTGAAAAAGCGGCTGGACTTGAAGCCTATTCAAAAGTATATGAAATGTGTAGTGAAATTGCTCACTCTTCTCCTTTACTTTTATTGTCCGATAAAACTTATTTTATGCCTCTAACTTTACTTAATTTATACGAGTCATTCTTTAGATTAGAGAAGATTTTTGAATCATATTTTAGAGTTTATTCGAGCAAAGAAGATTTTGCTTCATATGAAAAACTTAAAAGCGTATACATGAATCAATTAATTGCAATCTATAATGATATAAAAGAAAGGTTCTTAAAACTTCAATCTAAGAACCTTAATAATAATAGCAATAATGGGGAATCCAATTAAGAATTGTAACTACTTCCGCCTATAAATTCACAAATTAATGAATTACATGGTATACAACTTATATCATCAATATTTTTGAAGTACTTGATCATTCTGATTAATCTTTGTGCATCAGGGAAATAAACTGAATCTTTATCAATTCCTCTTAATAATGGTAATGCAAATTTTTTAAGAACGCATACTTCATAAGGGAGGAAACTATCAAAGACATAATCTGCATCCTCTTGAGTTTTATAAATCCATCTAAATTCGCCTTTTCTAACGCTAGGCCACATGCTAATTGTTTCTTCAGCTGGTGAATTTCTATATTTATTATCACGAACAATTCTTCTAAGCAAACGAATATCTGTTATAGAAATTGGATTTTCGTAATCTAGATTTAATTGAACCTGAGGTGAAATGAAAATTTTAAATTTATTACTTTTTGGAATAGCGTTAGTCATTTGTTCATTTAATGCATGAATTCCTTCGACAATAATTGGATCTTTTGGGCCGACTTTTAATGTTCTCCCCTCAATTCTTTTATTTATTTTGAAATCAAATTTTGGAAGAATAACTTCTTTGCCATTTAATAAATCAATCATATTTTGATTGAATAAATTAATGTCTAAACAATCGATATGTTCAAAGTCGATTTGACCATTGTCATCTATAGGCATTTTATCTCTTGTTAAATAATAATCATCAAGTGAAATACGAATTGGGTTGAAACCACGAGATTTCAATTCATCACATAAACGATTTGCAAATGTGGTCTTTCCTGAAGAAGAAGGACCGGCAATACAAATTAAACGTGTATTATCGATTTGTTTTTCAATAATGTCTCCTAAATGTACAAGCATTCTATAATGCTTGTCTTCACAAATATTAATTAAATCAGCAGCAGAAGGAGTGGTAATTTGATCATTGATTCTGCTAACCAAATCAAGTTTTACTGTTTTTGCCCATTGCCCTGATTCAACTAAACTCTTTGCGAAATTTGGTTCTTCATTGAATTGAGGAATTTCACCTCCATTTTCGCTTCTTGGATAGGAAATTAAAATTCCTGGATAATAACTTCTTAATTTGAACTTTTTAACATATCCAGTTGATGGAACCATGTGCCCAAATAAATAATTTTTATATCCATTGCAAACATAGAAGTGAACAGTCTTTTCTGGACGATACTTTAAAATATCAATCTTATCTTGAAGGTTGAAATCTTGATATAGTTTTTGAGCTTCTTCATTAGAAACAATAATCTTTTCAAAACGATAATTTGCGCTTACTATTTCATGCATTTTCTTTTCAATTGCTTGACACATGTCATATGAAATTTGAACTCCATTAGCATCACGTGCAAATATAGATCTTGAAACACTGTATGATAATTTAATTCTTAATTCTGGGCATACTAAATGTGCGGCATATAAAAATACAAATAGCAAACTTCTTCGATATTGTCCAATAGCACAACTATCCTTAAGAGTTAAAAACTCTACAGTTGCATCATAATATACTTCGTAATCTAATTCTCTAACAGTGTTGTTGACTTTTGCAGCAATGATATCCATATCACCGTGACATAAATCGACAAGTCGAACCTTCTTTTCAAATGAAAATTCATTATTGTTAACCTTTACTTTAAATGACATATACTAACCTCCCATCGTAATTTATTTTGGTTTTTAATTATTGTCTTTTTTATATTTTAATTCAATTGTTTAGAGAGAAAAAATAGTGGAAAAACAAATTAGTTATTAATTCTACAAATATTAGACTAGTTAAATATTAAAATATTTAAAAAGAAAAAGAAAGTTGATAAAATATTATATGAATTTTTAGTTGTTTTTTTGCGACTAATAAATTTATAAAAAAATTAGGTTGAAATGAGGTTAATAAATGAAGAAGTTGTTTAAACGTAAAGGAACTACATTAATAACTTACGCCGTCTCAGTCGTAATTATTTCATGTTTGACTTTATTTTTATTGTTTGTTAATTGTTATGAAGCAAGCATGGTTATTGGCATATCCTCATTTTTTAATTTCTTTTATTTATTATTGATTTTGTATTATGGAACAAATCCGGAACAACAAAATCTAGCTAAAGGTGGTAAAGTATTTGTTTTTACATTAATTAGAACATTAATTGAAATATTATCTTTAGGTGTTGCAACTTTGCTTTTATATTTTACAAAAAATGAAGCTTTTGATGCTAAATATAGAATGTTATTTATTCTTACCAGTTTAGTCCCATACTTCATGGCGATTTTATATTTTGATATTCATTCAAAAATAGGAGAAGACAGTGATTCTAGCAAAAACAGTAAATGATAAATTGGGCGAAATGTTTAAGTTAGAATTCGTTCCGCAAATTTTTGTATCACTTTGCGTGATGCTTTTGGTTTTAATATTCTTTTTGATTATTGGTCATAAAGCTAGAAAAGCCGATATCAACGAAAAACCAAAAGGTATTTTCTTATTAGGAATTTTGTTTTTTCAATTAATTGATAATTTTACTTTATCAATTATGAACAAGAAATATCGTGATTTTACTCGTGTAATTCTCACTCTTGCACCTTATTTATTTATATCGTTTATTATTAGTTTAACTGGTTTGCCATCACCAATTGTTTATCTTGCAACTCCATTATCACTTGCACTTGTAACATTCTTTATGGTTCATGGTACCGCAATTAAAGAAAATCATTGGGGATATTTTAAAAGATATGTTGAACCAGTTGCAATTTTCTTACCTATTAACTTAATTTCAATGTGGGCTCCAACTCTTGCACTTACATTCCGTTTGTTTGGAAATGCAATTAGTGGATTCTGCATCATGAATATCGTTTACTATGGTTTAGAAGCCATTAGTAACGCAATTTTTACAGGAAACTTTATTGGTGGAGCAATTGGATATCAATCAATATTTGTTGCACCTTTAGTTACTCCATTACTACATCTTTATTTTGATTTGTTTAGTGGATTCATTCAAACTTTAGTTTTCTGTATGCTTACTTTAATTTATGTCTCTCAAGAGCAATCTTCTGAAGATGACAGTGAAATTATTGAGGAAGTTATTTCAAATTAAAATCAATATAGAAAGGAGATTTTTATGGAATATAGTTACTATATTGGAATTGGACTTTGTATGTTTGCAACAGCTGGAAATGCTATTGGTGAAGCTTGGCTTTGTTCCCATGCTATCGATGGAATGTCAAGAAATCCAGAAATGTATGGAAAGCTTAGAACTGCAATGATCCTTGGTTGTTCACTTGTTGAAACAACAGCTATTTATTGCTTACTTATGTCAATTTTAATGCTCTTCGTTCATTAGTTTTTAAATTATTTCTTATCTAGTTTCTTTTGTTTAAGAATAGGAGGTTTGTATGAAGAAAAATAAATTATTTTTTGCAGTATTTCTTCTTTTAGGCGTAGCTTGTCTTACTTCTTGTGATACAAGTGGTCTTGCGGAAGACTTTCAAAATTCAGTTATTGATGCTTTAGTTCCAAATTTTTGGGCGTTTTTAACTCAATTTTTAGCACTTATTGTACTTATTGTATTAGTAAGTATTTTTGCATATAAACCAATTAGAAACTATTTAGACAAAAGAAGTGATTATATCGATAACGAGGTAAAAAGTGCAAATAAGAACAATGCACTTTCAAAAATGAAACTTGAAGAAGCCGAGCAACAAATTGCTGATTCTAAAAAAGAAGCTGCTAGTATTATCGATGATGCAAAAGAGCAAGCAAATTTAGAAAGAAAGAAAATTTTAGATGAAGCAAATGATGAAGTTTTGAGAATGAAAGAAAAATCAGAACAAGACATCAAAGAAAGTCAAAAAAGAGCACAAAAAGAAGTTGAAGATGCTATTGTTTCAGTTGCACTTGATGCTTCAAAACAAGTTTTAAGTCGTGAAGTTAATGAAGACGACAACAAGAAAATTATTGATGATTTCGTAGCCGCCTTAGATTCTTCTAAAAAAGAAGGAGTTAAGTAATGAATGATCTTTATAACCGTTATGCTTTAGCCTTACTTGATATTGCTAAAGAAGAAAATAAAGTAGAAGAATATCGACAAGAAGTCGTATCTTTTATAACGGTTTTAAAAGAAAATCCTGAATTAATTAAGATATTAGATAGTTATAACGTATCTAGCGAAGAAAAAAGTGAAATTATTGATGGTAAACTTGCAAAATTCTATTCAGAAAACATCATTAATTTTATAAAAGTTATTTTAAAGAATAATCGAGGATATTATCTTTATAAAATCTTTAAAGAAACTCTTATGAGATTTGATGATTATCTATCGATTGAACAAGGAACTATTTATTCTACGATACCATTAACTAATAAAGATATTTTAAAAGTTACTGAAGCGATCGAAAGAAATACAAATAAGAAAATTGTTCTTAAAAATGTAATTGATCCTTCAATTATTGGGGGAATCAAAGTTGTTTTAAAAAATGATATATATGATGCTTCAATTTTATCCCGAGTTGATGCATTAAAAGATTCATTATTAAAGAAAGGAAATTAAGTATGGATATTAAAACTAGAGAAATTTCTTCCTTAATTAAAGAAGAAATTAAACAATTTAGTAAAAAAATAGAATATAGCAACGATGTAGGAACCGTTGTCACAATTGGCGATGGTATCGCTCTTGTTTATGGTTTAGATAATGCCATGCTTGGTGAACTTTTAGTTTTTCCACATGATGTTTTTGGTATGGTTATGTCACTTGAACCAGAATCTGTCGGGGTAGTTTTATTAAGTGATACTCAAGATGTTGTTGAAGGTGATATTGTTAAAAGAACTGGAAAAGTTGTTGAAGTTCCAGTTGGCGATGGACTTTTAGGAAGAGTTGTTAATGCTCTAGGTCAACCAATTGATGGCGGAAGTCCAATTGAATATACAAAAACAATGCCAATTGAAAGACTTGCTCCTTCAATTATGAAAAGAAAATCAGTTAGTGAACCTTTAGAAACTGGAATTAAAGTTATTGATGGGCTTATTCCAATTGGTAAAGGTCAACGTGAACTTATTATTGGTGATAGACAAACTGGTAAAACGGCTATTGCAATTGATGCAATTATTAACCAAAAAGACAAAAACGTAAAATGCGTTTATGTTGCAATTGGTCAAAAGAATAGTAGTGTTGCAAGAATTGTTGAAAAATTAAAACAAAGCGGAGCAATGAGTTATACAACAGTTATTAATGCTAGTGCTAGTGAAATCGCTCCATTGCTTTATATTGCTCCATATGCTGGAATCACTATGGCTGAAGAATGGTGCAACAATAAAGAAGATGTTTTGATTGTTTTTGATGATTTAAGTAAACATGCAGTTTCTTATCGTGCATTGTCATTACTTTTAAAACGTAGTCCAGGTAGAGAAGCTTATCCAGGCGATATTTTCTACTTACATTCAAGATTGCTTGAAAGATGTTGTAGATTAGACCCTTCAATTGGAGGAAGTATTACTGCTTTACCAATTATTGAAACACAAGCAGGAGACATTAGTGCTTATATTCCAACTAATGTTATTTCTATCACTGATGGTCAAATTTTCTTAAGTGATGATTTATTTAATATTGGCCAACGTCCAGCCGTTAATACTGGTCTTTCAGTTTCTCGTGTTGGAAGTGCAGCTCAATTTAAAGCAACTAAAAAAGTTAGTTCATCTTTAAAAATGAAACTTGCAAACTTTAGAGAACTTCAAAGTTTCTCTCAATTTGGTAGTGATTTAGATGAAAGTACAAAGAAGATTATCCATCATGGCGAAATTTTAATGGAAGTTTTAAAACAAAAACAATATGATCCTTATCAAGTTGATAAGCAAGTTATTGAAATTTTTGCTGCTCAAAATGATTATTTAGATGATTTAGAAGTTAAAGAAGTTAAATCATTCTTAGAAGATTTATATGGCTATATTCAAAAATTCAATCCTGAAATTATCGAAAGAATTATTGAAACAAAAGATATCCGTAAACCTGAAAGAGATCATTTACGTGAAGTTATTCAAAAATTTAAGAAAGAAAGAAGTTTAACAAGTGGCCCAAAGCTTAGCTAGAGTAAAACACCGTATCTCTGCGGTTGAATCAACACGTAAAATAACTAATTCAATGAAATTAGTTAGTAGTGTGAAATTGCGTAAAATGAATAAAATTGTAACCCTCCAAGCTTTTTATTTTAAAGCTATGGACCGAGCTTTAAGTGACGCAATTTTTTATAACGGTTTGAATAATGAAAATCATTATGATTCAGTTTTTACAAAAGAAAATAACGAAGCGAAGAAAAAACTTTATATTATTGTATGCTCAAATATGGGTTTATGTGGTGCTTACAATAACGATGTAATTAAATATTTTAAAAAAATCTATAAAAAAGGGGATGAAATTATAATTATTGGTGAAAAAGGATATTTAAATCTTCAAAAAGAAAAAGATTTAAAAATTGAGACAAAATTCCTTCATATTCGAAATAATTTCACTCTTGGAACTACAAGAGTCTTATGTGACTATATAATGAGCAAGTATGAAACTGGTGAATTTAGTGAAGTTTCAATGGTATATCTGAAATATAAAAATTCAATTTCATTTGTGCCAACAACACTCAAATTATTACCTTTAATTCCAAAAGAAAATAAGAATGCTGTGTATTCTCCAATTTATGAACCAAGTAAAGAAAAGGTATTGGAAACAATCATTCCTCAATATTTAAATTCATTGCTTTATGGGAATTTATATAGTGCATTCTTAAGTGAAGAATCTAGTAGAAGAAATTCAATGGATGCAGCAGATAAGAGCGCAAAGGATTTAGTAGATAAATTAACACTTGAATATAACAAAGCAAGACAACAAGAAATTACTCAAGAAATTACTGAAGTTGTTAACGGAAGTAAAGCAGTAAAATAGGAGGTCAAGTATGAAATTAGTTAGAAACAAAGAAGAGAATTTAGAAGTCAAGAGTGGAAACAATGATTTCGGTTACATAACACAAGTCGTTGGTCCAATTGTTGATGTTTGTTTTCCTGAGGGAGGGCTTCCTGAGGTTTTAACTGCTTTAAAAATACCTCTTCCAAATGGACAAGAATTAATTACTGAAATTGAGCAACATATTGGAGATGATACTGTTCGTTCAGTTGCTATGGGACCAACCGAAGGTCTTGTAAGAAAGATGAAAGTAATTAATTTGCATCACCCAATAAGCGTTCCTGTTGGTAATTGCACTTTAGGAAGAATGTTCAATGTTTTAGGAAAACCTATTGATGAATTACCTGTTACTGAAGATCTTAAAAATGCAAAAGAAATGCCAATTCATAGGGAACCACCTGCATTTAAAGAACAAGTGACAAAAGCAGAAATGCTTGAAACCGGTATTAAAGTTATTGATTTACTTTGTCCATATGTTAAAGGTGGTAAAGTTGGACTTTTTGGTGGAGCTGGAGTTGGCAAAACAGTTTTAATTCAAGAATTAATCCATAATATTGTTACTGAACAACATGGTATTTCAGTTTTCGCGGGGGTTGGCGAAAGAAGCCGTGAAGGTAATGATTTATATAATGAAATGAAAGCAACTGGCGTTTTAAGTAAAACAGCATTAGTTTTTGGTCAAATGAATGAACCACCAGGAGCAAGAATGAGAGTCGCTTTAACTGCTCTTACAATTGCTGAACATTTTAGAGATGCGATGAATATGGACGTTTTATTCTTTATTGATAACATCTTTAGATTTACTCAAGCTGGTAGTGAAGTTAGTGCTCTTATTGGTCGTATGCCAAGTGCGGTTGGATATCAACCAACTTTAGCGACTGAAATGGGTCAACTTCAAGAAAGAATCACATCAACAAAAAATGGTTCAATTACTTCTATTCAAGCAGTTTATGTTCCTGCTGATGATTTTACTGATCCAGCACCTGCAACTACTTTCTCACATCTTGATAGTAAAACAGTTTTAGATAGAACTATTGCTTCATTAGGATTATATCCAGCGGTTGATCCACTTGGTTCATCATCAACAATTCTTGATCCAAATATTATTGGTCAAGAGCATTATGATGTTGCTCGTGGAGTTCAAGCAATTTTACAAAGATATAAAGAATTACAAGATATTATTGCTATTTTAGGTATTGAAGAACTTGGTGAAGATGATAAGAAAATTGTTGCAAGAGCTAGAAGAATTCGTAATTTCTTAAGTCAACCATTCCATGTTGCTGAAACCTATAGTGGTTATAAAGGAGTTTACGTCAAAGTAGAAGATACAGTTAGAAGTTTCAAAGCAATTTTAAGTGGTGCATATGATGATTATCCAGAAAGTGCATTCTTATATGTTGGTACTATTGATGATGTAAAAAACGAAGAAAAGGTAGACAATGAAAAATAAGTTTCTATTTAGAATAATTAGTGCTGATGGGAAAGTTTATAGCGATTCCATCGAAGAACTCTATGTTGAAACAAGCAATGGCATAGTGGGTATTTTATATGGTCATTATCCTTTGGTTGCAGCAATCGAGATTAGTAATTTTAAAATTAAAAAAGATAATGAAACTATTTGGTTTGCTATTTCTGGTGGCATTTTAAATGTCGAGAAAAGTACAGTTTATATTCTTGCTGATACATTTGAACAAGCATCAGAATTAAATAAAGAACGTATTTTAAAATCGAAGGCTGAAGCAGAAGAAAAAATAAAAAGTTTGTCTAAAGAGGATGAGCTTGCACTTAAAAGTGCTGAATTTCAGTTAAAAAAAGCACTTAACCGAATTAGATTAGTAAAGTAGAATATTCGTAGAGGTAATTTACTATGAGAAACTTTATATTCATTTCACCACATTTTCCAGATTCATATTGGAAATGGTGCTTAGCTTTAAAAAATAAAGGATTTAATGTCTTAGGTATTGGAGATGCTCCATATAATGAGATTCCTGAAGAATGCAAATATTCATTGACTGAATATTATTGTTGTTGGAATATGGATGATTATGAAAACGAAAAGAGAGCAGTTCAATATTTTAAAGATAAGTATGGAGAGATTGACTACTTAGAATCTTTAAATGAATATTGGTTAGAAAAAGATGCAATGTTACGTCAAGATTTTGATGTTAAACATGGCATTAGATTTGATGAAATCAAGAAATATAAATTGAAGAGCCAAGAAAAAGAATATTTTATAAAGGCAGGTGCCAAAGTTGCTGATTGGATTGTAGTAAATTCAATTGAAGACAAAGATAAAGTCTTAGAGTTTGCGAAAAAAGTTGGTTATCCAATTTTTGCAAAACCAAATAATGGAGTTGGAAGTCAGCACACGTTTAAAATTAATAAAGAAGAAGAGGTTGATAATTTCTTTGAAAAGAAAGAAAAAGTCGATTATATCGTAGAAGAATATATTCATGGAACTATAGTTAGCTATGATGGAATTTCTAATAGCAAGGGTGATGTTCTCTTCGCTGATTCTGAAGTTTTTTCACCTTCTATTGCGGCAGTTGCAGAAGGTAATTTAGATGAATATTATTATTGCCTACCTTGCGTTCCTGATGATTTAAAAGAATTAGGTGCAAGAGTTGTTAAGGAATTTAACGTTCAAAATAGATTTTTCCATATTGAGTTTTTTAGAACTTTAGAAGATTCGGAAAAATTTGGTCCAAAAGGGTCATTAGTTGCTCTCGAAGCAAATATGCGTGCACCAGGTGGATATACTCCTGACTTAATTAATTTTGCAAATAGTGTTTCAGTTTATGATATTTTTGCTGATAGTTGCGCATTTGATGAGAACAGAGTTGATTTAACAAAACAAAAATTTTATGCAATTGTTTCAAGCAGAAGATTTAGATTTAACTATGTTCATTCAGAAGAAGAAATATTAGCAAAATATAGAAATAACATATGTATGTATGGTGTTTATCCAGTTGTTCTTAGAGATGATTTAGGCGATTTATACTATTTTGCAAAATTCTTAACTTATGATGAAATCAAAGAATTTGATGACTTTGTAAGAGCAAAAAATGATTAGCTTCTCGCTAATCATTTTTTTCACCATTTTGTACTCTAATTGCTTTTATAGTAGCAATTTTTTTATAAATTTCATCGCCTCTTCTAGCATATAGATATAATGCCCAGTAATAGAACAAAATATCTTGGAATCTAGCGAATGTATCAACCCTTTTCTTTTTTATTTGATTATATTTATAACCAAAATATTTGCTTAAAAAGAAGTTTTCTTGTTCTTCTGATAAATTGTTTTCGCTAACAAATGATGCAAGATCGAAATATGGATTATTCATTGCCCCATATTCCCAATCAATAAGAACGACATCATTAAATTTAAATAATAAATTATCTTTAACTAAATCATTATGACAAATTGTCATCGGAGTCTTAGCAAAGATTTTTCTAACTTCTTTTAAAACTTTATTTTCATAACTTTCATTGAGATATAAACTTTTATCGACACCATCTTTGTAAACCTTAAGTTTGTTAAACATCATATAACCAAATGGGACGACAATATTGCTAGTGTGAAGTTTTTTAAGTTTTTTAGCAACATATAAAATTTGTTCGTTTGTAGGGGTGTTTACATACTTTCTAGTACCATGAACAAACTTAGAAATTTTGATTCCATTTTCAGTATTAATATTCAATATTTTTTCTGAAATTGAAAGAGGTTCGATAGCCTTATAAAGTTTTTCCTCGCGTGAAAAATCTAAGGTAGGGTCACCATTTTCTCTTGGAATTCTAATAACAAAAGCATCATTAATAAGATAATTTTTATTATTAAATCCTGTATCTAGGTAAGAAGAAGTTCTAACGTTCTTCTCCATTGTTTTTTCAAATATCTCTTTAATCTTTTGGTCCATAAATAATATAGGTATATAATACTAAAAAGAGATTGGATTGTTAAGATTAAAATATG
>CAVFXI010000020.1:0-14299 GCA_963626345.1 Gemmiger formicilis
TAAAAAATATGAAAACAACAAGTTTTAAAAACAGTTTTGGTGATACTTTATATGGAAATTCCTGGGAAATTGCTTCACCTAAAGCTTTAGTCTTAATTGTCACTGGCATGTGTGAACACAGTGGAAGATATAATGATTTTGCTACATTTTTAAATAAAAATGGTTATAGCGTTATTTGCATTGATCATTATGGACAAGGTGATGGCAAAAATGGTCCTTTAGGTCATGGTGCTCCAGATTATTTTGGTAAATTTATGAAAACGATGGATGAAATTATTGTAGATTTCAAAGCGAATCATAAAGATTTACCAGTTTATTTATTTGCACATTCAATGGGTAGTTTCGTAACTCAAGGATATATCGAAAACTATGGAAGTGCTGATAAAGTTGTCATTTGTGGAAGTAATCATATGGGTTCTCTTGGGAAAATTGGGTATGCATTAGCAAAAGTTATTGTTCATAAAAATAATCGTGAAAAACCAGCAGGTTTATTAAATAATTTAGCAGTTGGCGGATATGCAAAATCTGTTAAAGATGCCGATAGCCCAAACGCATGGATTTCATTTAATAAAGATAATTGTAGAGCATATGATAATGATCCATTTTCAGGATATCATTGTACCAACGGGTTCTATCTTGAATTCTTAAAAGGTTTATCAAAATTAAATAAACCTGCAAATTTAAAGAAAATTTCAAAAGATATGCCAATTTATGTCATTGCTGGTGATAGTGATCCAGTTGGAAATAATGGTAAAGGTCCAAGAAAACTTGATGAAATGTATAAAAAATATGGTTTAAATAGCAGAATAACTATTTACCCAAATATGAGACATGAAATCTTAAACGAAACCGAAAGAATGATTGTTTATAAAAATATTTTGGAATTTTACGAAGAATAAGCATGTTTTTTCATATTTGAAACATGACATTTCAAATTTGAAAATTAAATATGCATCCATGAATTTTAATGTTCATGGATGCTTTTTTAATGACCCATAGCAATAAATTTATTTCTTATTTATTATTGAAATCAATGTTGTTATAATTTAAAAAGACTAGGAAGCCGGAGGTCTAAATATGATTAAAGATATTTTAGTTTTCTCATTATCTTCTAACGTCGAACTAACTGACAAAGTTTGTGCTTATCTTGGGATAGATAGATCTCAAGCTGAGATTCATCACTTTGCAGATGGAGAAGTCCTTGCCACTAGTAAGGCGGATGTTCGCGGTAAAAAGATTTACATTATTCAATCTACATGTGCTCCTGTAAACGATAGAATAATGGAAACGTTGATTTTTATTGATGGTATAAAAAGAGCAAATTGTAAGGAAATAACCCTTATTTGTCCATACTTTGGATATGCAAGACAAGACAGAATCGCCCATATGAATGAGCCTATTTCAGCTCGTATGGTTGCTGATTTATATGTCAATGCTGGGGTTAGTAGAATTGTAACAATTGAGTTACATACTCCACAAATTCAAGGATTCTTTAGTATTCCAAATGATAATTTGTCACCTGCAGTTATTTATGCCAAATATCTAAACGAAAAGTTTGGTAAGAGAAGTGATGTTGCTGGAAAAATTGCTATTGTAGCACCAGATCATGGAGCTATTTATAGAGCAAGAGATTTATCTAATTTTATTCCAAACACATCATTAGTTGTTATTGATAAACGTAGACCAAAACCAAATGTTGCTGAAATTACATCAATTATTGGTGAGATAGAAGGAAAGATTTGTATTATGGTTGATGATATTATTGATACTGGTGGAACTATTCTTGCTGGTGCTCATATATTAAAAGAAAGAGGCGCAAAGGAAGTTTATATTTGCTGTGCACATGCTTTATTTAATAATAATGCTCAAGCAAAATTCGAAGATAATAGTGATGTAACAGAAGTTATTACAACTGACACCATTAGACATCCAGAATTTAATAATAGTCATAAAATTACAGTTTTATCCATTGCTGAAATGGTTAGTGATGTTATTAAATCTCACGAATCACACGAAGCTATTAAAGATAAATATTCTAGATTCCATTAATAATAAAATATCTAAAAAAGCGAGATTACTCGCTTTTTTTATATCTTCTAGAATTTATTTGAATTATAATTATTTTAGATTTTCCGGAGGAAAAGACTATGAATAATGCTATCAAAGAAAAAGTTGGAGCAAGAAATTGGCTTATTTTTATAATTATTGGATTTGCTGGTCAACTTGCTTGGTCTTTAGAAAATATGTATTTAAACAATTACATATTTGCTCAAGGATATGGTGATTATCAATCGATGATTACTTGGACTGTTTCATTAAGTGCTATTACTGCTTGTTTAACAACTATTTTTATGGGCGGATTAAGTGATAAAGTAGGTAAAAGAAAAATCTTTATAATTTGTGGATATCTTCTTTGGGGACTTTCAACTTTAGCGTTTGCTTTTGTCGATAAAAAATATCTTATTGAATCTGGACTAGTTACTGTTCAAAGTTCTGCATTTGTTGCTTCAATAATGATTATTGTTCTTGATTGCATCATGACTTTCTTTGGTAGCACATCAAATGATGCTTGTTTTAATTCTTATGTAACAAGGAATGTTTCAAATAATAATAGAGGCAAAGTTGAAGGTGTTTTATCGGTTTTGCCGTTAGTTTCAATGTTGCTTATTACTGTTTTATTTACATTTGCAGTTAAAGATAATGATTGGACAATTTTCTTTTGTATTGTTGGTGGATTTGTATTTATAGTTGGTTTAGTTTCTTTATTTTTATTCCCTAAAGAAATAGTTGAAAAAAGCGAAGAAAAATATGGGAAAATTTTAATCGAAGGATTTAAGCCATCATTTATTAAAGAAAATAAAGTCTTATATATCATATTGATTGCAGATTTTTTATATTGTGCAGCTACACAAATTTTCTTTCCATATATGATGATCTATTTTCAATATACTTTAAAAATTAGTGGAACTGATTTTATGATTTTAATGGGAACTGTCTTGGTTTTAAGTGCTGCATTAAGTGTTCTTGCAGGTAGAATTATGGATAAAGTCTCAAAATTTAAATCTTTAATTATTTGGACTTTAATTTTTATCATAGGTTTAATTATGGTTTTCTTTGCTCAAGAAGGTCAATTAATTTATACAATCATTGCTGGAATAGTTATGATGTTTGGCTATATAGTTTCAGGTACTGCAATTAATGCTACTTTAAGAGAATTCACGCCAAAAGGAAAAGAAGGAAGTTTCCAAGGGATTAGAATGATTTTCCAAGTTGCTCTTCCAATGATTATTGGGCCATTAATTGGACAAGCTATTGTGAATATGTCAACTAATACATATACAAACGATTTTGGAGAATTGCAAAAATTACCTCAAAATTTAATTTGGCTTGTTTCTGCAATAGCTTTAATCTTAGTATTTATCCCAACAATTATTCTTATTTATAAAGAAAAGAAATTAAACATTTCTAGAAATGAAGGTATTATTTATGACCAAAATAGAGAAAATTAAGATTGATTATAATAGTGTGCCATTAAGTGAATATCCTAGACCATTGCTTAAAAGAGATAGTTATTTTTCTTTAAATGGCGATTGGGATTTATGCATTACGAAAGATCCAAATAACATTGAATTTAATAAACATTGTATGGTACCTTATGCAGTTGAATCGCCATTAAGTGGAGTAAATCATCTTTTAGATGCTGATGAATATTTGATTTATAAAAAACATGTTGTTTTACCTTTAAAATTTGTTAAAGACCATTTGATTTTGCATTTCGAGGGGGTTGATCAAATTTGTGATGTTTATATTAATGACCAAAAAATTGGGAGTCATATTGGAGGCTATACAAAATTCCAATTCAATATTGAGAATTATATAGTCACAAATGAATTTGATATCTTCGTTGTCGTAAAAGATGAAAGTGATACTTCTTTTCATTCAATTGGAAAACAAAAACTTAAAAGGGGTGGAATTTTTTATACAACCACGAGTGGTATTTATAAGCCAGTATGGTTAGAATCGGTTAATGATGCTTATATTAAAGATATAATTTACACAACTTTATATGATAAAGGGTGCATGCGAATTCGACTTAATGCATCAATTGATGGAACATGCAAAGTTAAAATTGATAATCAAGAATTTTTAATGAATACAAATCAAGAGACTCTTTTTAAACCTGAGAAATTTATTCCTTGGGAACCTAATAACCCTTATTTATATAAAGTGGAGATAGAATTTTTAGATGATAAGGTTGAATCATATTTTGCTTTAAGAAAAGTTGAAATTAAAACAGCATTTGATGGATATAAAAGATTATATTTAAACAATAAACCAATATTTATTAAAGGCGTTTTAGATCAAGGTTATTATTTTTTAGGAAATCTAACTCCTAGTACTTATGAAGATTATTCAAACGAAATTAAAAATTTAAAATTTCTTGGATATAACACAATAAGAAAACACATTAAAACAGAAATTGATTTATTTTATTATTATTGCGATAAAATCGGTATGCTTGTTATTCAAGATTTTATTAATGGCGGAGAAAAAGTCAGTAAAAAAGCTACTTTTTTACCTGGTCTAATTCCAAGTTATAAAGGAAGGAAAGATAATAAATCATATAAAACGTATGGCAGAAATAACGCCCAAGGACAAACTGAATGGATTAATGAATCAAAAATAATTCAAAAAGAATTATTTAATCATCCATCTATCATTATTTATACAATTTTTAATGAAGGTTGGGGTCAATTTGATAGTATTAAGAATTATTCAAGATTTAAAGATAATGATCCAACAAGATTATATGACACCACTTCTGGGTGGGTAGATTTTGGTAAGAGTGATTTCTTATCTATTCATAATTATTTTTATAAAAATAAAATTCATAAAGATCGATTTGATTTAGATAGACCACAATTTTTAAGTGAATATGGTGGCTATGGACTATATTTAAAAGATCATTTTTATGGGACAAAGCCATTTGGTTATAGAAGATATAAAACTATCGAAGAATTAACGAATCATTTTGTTTCTTTGCATAATGAATATATTATTCCTTTAATTGAAAAAGGATTAATGGGTACAATTTATACGCAAGTAAGTGATGTTGAAGACGAAATAAATGGCCTTTACACTTTTGATAGAAAAGTATTAAAGATAGATGCTGATTCAATTCGCGAAATTAATACAAAAATTGATGAAGTGTATAAAAACATTAAGTAGTAATTAAGAAACTTTGTAAATTTTCAAAATTCCTCCCCTATTAATAGTGTAGGGAGGAATTTTCTTTTCTATATGCATTCAATAACAATACAATTGTTTGCAATTGAATGTAGTTGAATTATAATATTACTTGAAAGGAGGAAAAATTATGAGTAAAAGTTTAGTTCAATTTAGAGTTGATAAAGAAATAAGAGACAAAGCTTCGACAATTTGCGAAAGATTTGGATTTGACTTACAAACTTATTTAAGAATGGCTATGTCATCGTTAATTCTATATAATGGCGTTCCATTTGATTTATTTGCAATAGATGAAACTAATCCTAGATATAAATCATTACAACAAGCAAGAGAAGAAGCTCAAAAAAATGGAACTTGCAATTTAACTGATGAAGAAATTGATGCTGAAATTGCTCTTGTTAGAAAAGAAAGAATGGAGAAAAAATAATGATTTATGTAGTTTATGATACAAACGTTATTGTTTCTTCGTTTTTAAAAATCAAGTCGATACCAGCAAAAGTTGTAGATTATTTTTATTCGGACTCAAAGACTATAATGCCTTTATATTCGGTAGAAATTCTAAGGGAATATAAAGAGGTACTTTCTAGAAATAAATTTGACATCAAAAAATTTGAAATAGAGGATTTATTAGAACAATTAACTTCTGTCGGAGAGAAATTAGATATATCAGATATTGAAGCAGATCTAATTGATAAAAGTGATATACCTTTCTATAAAGTGTTCTTGAAGAAAAGAAAAAGTGAAATGAATGTATATCTTGTAACAGGTAATAAAAAACATTTTCCAATAGATCCATTTATTTTAACTCCTCGAGAATTTTATGAATTAATTGAGGGAATTAGATATATACCAAATATATTCTAGTTTTCTTTTTGATATATGAATCGTTTCTATTTGAAAAGAAATTATTTAATTAGTAAAATACTAAGCAATGGGGAGTAGCGAGTAGAACAAATGCGACATCCCGGTGAACTTAGGTTTTTCACCCGCATGTTCTAGAGTTAATTAGCAAGACCATAAAAAATCAAAGGAGATTTTGTATGAAAGAAGCTGCTTCAAATATTAATAATGAAAATAAAGAAGAAAAAGTAAAATTAGCTTTTGAAACTTTATCATCGAAGCAAATTGAAGAAGGTTTAAAAACTAATTTAAAGGAAGGTTTATCAAGCGAAGAAGCAAAAGTTCGTCTTGAAAAATATGGTCCCAATAAATTAGAAGAAAAGAAAAAGAAATCATGGATAAGAATATTTTTTGAACAAATGAATAATCCTATGATTTTTGTTCTTTTTGCTGCAATCGCAGTAACTATTTGTGTTTCGGCTTATGAAACTATTAGTTACATAAAGTCAGGAGCTGGAGTAAAGAATATCTTTTTAGAAGTTGGCGATTGGCCAGATGTAATTATTATTCTTGCTGTTATTGTAATGAATTCAATTATTGGAACTGTTCAAGAAATCAAAGCTCAAACATCATTAGATGCTTTAAAGAAATTATCATCACCAGAATCAACGGTAGTCAGAGATGGCAAAAGATTTAAAGTTAAGTCAAGTGATCTTGTGATCGGTGATGTAGTCATACTTGAAGAAGGTGACACTGTAGGCGCAGATTTAAGATTAATTGATGCAAAAAACTTAAAAGCTAATGAATCAAGTTTAACTGGAGAAAGTGTACCAGTTGAAAAGGATTCTGAGATTGTTTTCTCTAAAAATGTTGGAATTGGTGACCGTTTAAATATGGTTTATATGTCTACTCCAATTACTTATGGTAGAGGAGAAGGTGTTGTTGTTTCTACAGGAATGGAAACTGAAATTGGTAAAATTGCTAAAGCTATTGATGATGAAGAAGATGAGGAAACTCCACTTCAAAAAGTATTAGCAAAACTTTCAAAAGTTTTAGGATATATCACTTTAGCAATTGTTGTTGTTGTTTTGCTTGTTGATATTATTTGGATATTTGTTGATGGAAATGGTTCAAATATTGAATCATGGATTGAAGCGGTTTTATCTTCTATTGCTCTTGCTGTTGCTGCAATTCCTGAAGGACTTGCTGCTGTTGTTACAATTGTTTTATCAATCGGTGTTCAAAGAATGGTTAAAGCAAACACTGTTGTTAGAAAATTACCAAGTGTTGAAACTTTAGGCGCAGTTAGCGTTGTTTGTAGCGATAAAACTGGTACTTTGACTCAAAATAAAATGACAGTTGTTGAAGCTTATGTTGATAATGCTTATTTTGAGGCAAAGGATTTTAATAAAGAAAAAGATTGT
The DNA here is from genome assembly GCA_963626345.1 of Gemmiger formicilis. Classification (GTDB taxonomy): domain Bacteria; phylum Bacillota_I; class Bacilli_A; order RFN20; family CAG-826; genus Onthovivens. The sequence goes on from CAVFXI010000020.1 coordinate 7,512, forward strand.
GAAGAATTAAAATTCTTAGCAAAAGGTATGTCTTTATGTAGTAATGCTACAGTAGACGAAGGAAGTTATGGAGATCCTACTGAAATTGCTCTTGTTGTATTTTCAAATAATTTTGATATGCATAAAAAAGATTTAGAGAATTTAACTCCTAGAGTTGATGAACTTCCATTTGATTCAGTTAGAAAAATGATGTCAACTCAACATAAAGTAAATGAAAAAGAACATATTATCTATACTAAAGGCGCATTAGATAGTGTTTTAAAATATACAACTTCTATTTTAGAAAATGGAAAAGTTAGAGATATTAAGCAAGAAGATATTGATAATATTTATAAAGCAAATACATATTTCAGTAATAAGGCTTTAAGAGTTTTAGCTCTTGCTTATACTAAAAAAGATAAGATTGCTGAAGAAGACTTAATTTTTGTTGGTCTTGTTGCAATGATTGATCCTGCTAGACCTGAAGCAAAACCAGCTGTTCAAAAATTTAAAGAAGCTGGAATTACTACAGTTATGATCACTGGAGATCATAAAGATACAGCATTTGCAATTGCTAAAGATTTAGGCATTGCTACAGATAAAAATCAATGTATGATGGGCGAAGATATTGATAAATTATCTTTTGAAGAACTTAAAGAAACTTGTAAGAGTGTAAGAGTATTTGCACGTGTTTCTCCAGAAAATAAAGTTAATATTGTTAAAGCATTTGAAGCAAATGGAAATATTTGTGCAATGACTGGTGATGGTGTTAATGATGCTCCAAGTTTAAAAGCTGCAGATATTGGTATTGCAATGGGAATTACAGGAACTGATGTAGCAAAAGGCGCTGCAGATATGGTTTTAACTGATGATAACTTTGCAAGTATTGAAAAAGCAGTTGAAGAAGGAAGAGGAATTTACGCAAATATTAAGAAAACTGTCTTATTCTTATTAAGTAGCAATATTGCTGAAGTTTTAGGAATGTTCTTTATTGTTTGTGTTGGTCTTCCTGCTCCATTTATTGCAATCCATTTACTTTGGGTTAATTTAATTACTGATAGTTTACCAGCTATTTCACTTGGTATGGATCCAAAAGATCCAAACAATATGAAAGATAAACCACGTGATCCAAAAGAAGGCATCTTTGCTCGTGGTGGACTTGCAACTACTATTGGTTATGGAGCTTCTATTACTGTTGCTGTTTTACTTGCCTACTTTAGCTGTGCATGGTTGAATGGAGCTTCTAGTTTTATGGATATTAAAAATCTCTACGAGACAAATACAGATGTATTGCATCAAGCACAAACTATGGCGTTCACAACTCTTGCATTTGCTGAATTATTCCATATGCTTGGTATGAGTAATGTTAATAAATCATTTGTTCACATTTTCAAAAATAAAAATTGGATGATGGCTATTGCTTTCTTTGCAGGTATTGCTCTTCAATTATTAGTTATTGAAGTTCCTGTAATTAGATCGGTATTTTATACAGCAAACTTAGATCTTCACGAATGGATTATTACATTATTACTTTCAATTTCACCACTAATTGTTCATGAAATTGTCGTATTTATTAAATTCTTAAAAAGAAAATTATCTAAGAAAGAAAGCGTTTAATGCAACCTTATAAAAAGTTTGAAAAATATTTTATAGAAACTAAAGATATACTAAGACAAAAAGAAGATGAATATTTTGTCTTAGTATATTGGACTAATTGCCCTCATTGTTTAGCTATTGTAAATAAGATAAGTAAATATATTGAGTCTGATCCAAAGGTTAAATTATATTTGCTTGATTTTACTGGTGAGCAAGATTGCATACTTTTTAAAGATACAACTAAAAAAGAAGGCGAAACCAATAATGATTTTATTACGAGGTATTCGCTAGATTCTATAGGAGCTAAAACCGTAAAAGATATTAATTATTATTTTGTTCCTATGTTATTGCATATAAAATCAGGTAAAGTCTATAATTGTATTGTTTTAGAAGATAAGATTGAGGACTATTTAAACAATTATGAAAAATAGATTTAAATTTATTTTGTTTCCAGTTGTTTGTTTCATGTCATTATGTGGTTGTGATGCTAATAATGGCGATAATGTAGAAGAAACTAGAGAATATGACAATTATCTAGGGAATTACATTTCTCTTGATGATTTTTATCATAATGATGAAAGATATGGTGTTTATCTTTTTGGGAAATATTGTAGTTATTGTAACAATATTAAAACCAGTATTTTTAATTATGCAGATTCTATAAATAGTGGCGAAAAACATAATATAGATAATTTTTATTTTTTTGAGTTTCAATCATATAATTCGGTTGAAGGACAAGAACAAAGAAGCAAATTTAAAACAAAACCTGATGACTATAGTACTTATAGTGATGATGAAAAAAATCAGTTAATTAGAAATATGTTGAATGCAAAACCAACAAAATTATCGGAAACTTACTTTTTATCTACCCCTTCAATTTATGTTATTGAGGATGGTGTGTTAATTGATGTAATTAGAGGATCAAACTCTATTCCTAATTGGTTAAGAACTCATTAATGTTTCTTAAAAAAATCGATTATTTCTTTGTTTGTAATTAGTGCTTCTTTAGTATCAGGATACGTTACATTATAAACATGTTGTAAATTTGGGTCTTTATTGAATTTGAATTCAACAAGAGATCCTTTTTTCTTTAAATCTTCAAACAATCTAAATGACTGTTCCTTGAAATTTTTATCACCTTCCGAACTAACAAGAATGATAGGTGGATATTCAACTAAATCTTTATAGTTTTCAAAAGATATGTGCTTATATAAATAAGTGTTTTTCTTTCCAACAAAGATTTTTAAAAGAAAGTTGACAGCTAAGTTATTTACGAATTTATTCTTAACTAAATACATCGAATGCATGTATGGAACTGGATGATTTAATTCAAGTGCACGGATGACTAATGGACATTTTTCCTTAAAAAATGCATTTTCACTCATGCGCAAACTCTCTTGCAATCCTTGGTTTTCCATTATCGCATATGAAAAAAGAGCAAGCATTCCTCCTGCTGAATCACCAGCAACATAAATGTTGTTTAAGTCAATAAACATTTCTTTTGCGTGTTTATATATGTAGTAATAACAATTAAATATATCAGTTATTTGATCATAAATTGTGCAAGGCATACATAATCTATATGACATGCTTATTACTGTGAAATTTGACTTTGAAAGATGCATACAAAAGTTACGATTAAGTTCTTTATCGCCACTTACCCAAGCTCCGCCATGTATATCAATGATTGTTGGTAATGGTTGGTTTGTTCCTTCTGGATAATAAACATTCATCTCATTCATTTTTTGCTTTTTATCAAAGTAGTTATGAGTTTCTTTAATGATTCCAGTTGGTAAAGTTTCAGTGCTTAATCTACAAGCAATTTCCTTATCCATTTCTTCTTTAACTTTTGCAAGTCTTTTCTCTAAAATTTTCATCTTATTTTTCCCACAAGAAATTATAGTCAAGAAATTATATTTTGCTACTTATGAATATTGATTTTATAAGTCTTTAGTTAAATAATTGTTGTGTATTAGAGATTCAATTATGAAAAGTAAATTTAGTAAAACATTAAAGATATGTATGCTCATTATTTTAATAATAGATTTCATTTTAATGGCTATTTTGCAAATTAGATCATTTGTTTTAGGATTTGGTTTTTTTGATGATCAAATATGCAATATTATTATCAATATTCTTTATTTTGTTTCTGGTCCTTTGTTATTTGTTTTAGCTACCGCTTATTTTATTTTGGATTACGCATATAAGCGTGCTTTAGAAGGAATGAATAATAAAAATATCGCAAAAATTATATGTGTTGTGGCATTTTTTATAATATTTGGTGTAATTACAATTTTATGGTTTGTTTTTGGTTACAAATTATTTAATTCAAATGATCCTAAGATGATTATCAGATTTTGCATTTCTCAATAAGATAGAATTATATTTTCTCTTATTAGTAGATTTAAAAATCATTTATGGAAGTTTATATTGAATCTAGGAGGAAATATTTATGAAGATGTTTAATTATATGTTTGTGATTAGTTCCTTACTTGCTTTAGGGGTTAAGAATTACTCAACTATTAAATTGGAAGATTTATCCAATAATAATGTTGTTGTAATTAAAAAAAGCAATGATGTGTCGGGCATTGAACAATTAAAATCTTATAAATCAAACAAGAACATATTTTTATTTGATTTTGAGAAAAAAATTGATGGTCAATATGCTGCTGTTTATTTCGATAGAAATTCTAATAGTTTTAGTTTTCTTGAAACTGAATCATCTAGTACAACCGAAATTATTAAAGAATTGCTTGAATTTTTTAATGAAAATATTAACGAGAAAAATGAGGTTAACGAAACTTCGTTAGCAAGTTCTAATGCATTTTCGGTTTACCAAGATTTAAAGTTTACAAAAAATGTGAAGCCTTATGGAAGATTTTTCTATGATTACAAATCTTCTATTTATCAATTTTCCAATGTTTCATCATTGATTTATGTAGAATTAAAACAACAATTTGTTTGCGGTGCAATGATAACATTAAATGGTGAAAGTGGATATGATGAGTATTACAATTGTGGTGGATATACACATGCTCTAGCTTTGCAAAATGTTTCTGATATTGATTATGATCAACAAAGATATGGTGGAGTACCAATCATTAAGGATGCATTTCCTGTTTGTGAACCAAGTACTGTTTCAATTAACTCGACTTATCAAGATTCTAGTACGTTAGGAGGTTCATGTAAAATTGGATTATCTACGGAAAAAGGCTTTGAAGTGAGCGGAACTATTAGCGGTTCATCTACTACATTAATAAGTTATAGTAAAAGTTATACTGATACAGAACCTTCTTTGTCTACACAATATGGCTCTAGGAATAATGAATTCCAATGGACTTATACATATTCTAAAGAGGAAACAAAAACCAATTATATGAAACTTGGTTATTTATTTGAATTAAATAATTATAATGATGGTTCGTATGTTGGAAATGTATTTGATTTTCTTATTGAAGGAGGCATGTCAGTTTGCCTAGGAAATCAGATTGAGAACAAAGTTAATTCAACTTTTATTAAATCTATTTAATTAGAATTTTATAAGGAGATTTGTATGGAAAAAAATAAAAAATATTTTATTACAAGTTTTGTGTCGTTATTATGTGCTATTTTTCTATTAGCGTTTGAAATGAAGCTTGAATTGTTTAATAAAACTTATGTGACAAATCATTGGGACGATTTTAACAGTGTGCAAGGTGTAGAAATTATTCGAATAAATTTATTGATATTATTTTTATCTTTAGTAACAACAGTATCGAGCGGTGTTTCTGTTCTTGCATTTGCATTCCGCAAAAAAGAAATGTCAATAAGAACATATATTATAGGATTATCTATAATGGGTTTAATTTTTATAGCGATTCTTGTCTTCATGATCATTAATATCGATTATCTATCTGACTTGATATATAAATTTTATTATTCGTTATTATATCCTAAACTTTAAATAATTTTTTTACTCGACACTAATATTTAGGGTATTTAGGTATTACATGAATAAATTTATGGCTGTTGGAAGCTTAAATAACGGAAGACAGCCTTTTATTTACAATTAATAATTTTATTTCATTTTGAAATCAACATGCTCTTCATAATTAAGATTAGCAATTGTTGCTTCTGATTTATTATTGTAGATAGTTGCATCTTGTGTTGATACTTCTTGTATATTAAGCATATATTCATTAAAGTTTTGCTTATTTTTGGTAACTAACATCATAGTTAATGAAATTATTAAAGGAATTCCAAAAGTTACAACTGATAATAAAAATTCAAAGAAATAAAATACCAAAAACTTACCAAAAAATTGTTTAACTGTTAAGTTATACATATCTTTATTAACAAAACCAATATGGTAAATAAGCATACCAATTGTTTTTCTTCCTTTTTTAAAAATAAGTGGTGGAACTAGAAAAACTAATAATGATGAAACAAATACTGAAATAGGGATATTAATGAAGAAAGTCAGATAACCAATTAATTTATTGCTTTCGTAATATTCTTTGATTTCTGTTGTTAAAAACCCATTACAATTTGTATCGATATAGACAGAATAGCAATCTTCCACATATGATTTAATTGGGATATCAACGGAGGTATTTTTAATAATTTCATCATTTTCTTTAATAAAAAGTGGGTTATTGTTGTAATTTAAGGTTGAAGATAATCTAAAAGTATCATAATCATTTTTGACTTTTAAATAGCTTTCATGACTATAACTTTCCATATATTTAAAGAATTTATCTAATCTTCCAAGTAAGTATGTTTCTTTTTGACTATCAGACATTTTTGTGTCTTGATAGCAAATAGTTGCAACATTAATTAGTTCGTTATTTTTGTAATCATAAATTCCAGAATCAATTCTTACATTAATTAAAGTTTGTTGTGCGTTTTTATAACTTTCTGTATTTGAATAGATTGCTTTAATAGAAACAAATAAACCCAAAGAAAATAAAGCTAGAATTAAAGCATCAACAATTCTAGAAAATAATCTTTTTGATAATGATGGTCGATAATAACTAATTTCAATTTTATTTTTCATAACCTTTATACTCGTAAATTTCATTTAAACTATTATCATCAATAACGATGGTATTAGTTGATAATTCACCTAATGATTTATTAAATTTATTTACCATCATAACTATAAAGTTAATTATTAAATAAATAAATGCAATTAACGATACAATCATTAAAAAAACATACTTGAACATCTCTTG
>CAVFXI010000021.1:0-40988 GCA_963626345.1 Gemmiger formicilis
TTCTAACATTTAAAATTGCATTAAATTCAGCATGGCAAACATATAAATATTTGTTGTCCAATCCTTCGTTTTTATTCCAACTTAAATCTTTATCATCTAGATTTCTTGGCATACCATTATATCCAAGAGAAACAACTTTATGATCATCATCAACAATAACAGCACCAACTTGACTTGATGGGTCTTTACTTCTTTTACTAGCAACTATGGCCATAGCCATAAAGCAATCATCCCAAGATATTCTTTCCATTAAATTCTACTCCTTCAATAATTGTTTAACTATTTCAACCATCTTATACATTTGAGTTAAAGAAACAAATTCAAATCTACCATGAGGGTTAAAATCACCAGTTCCTAGATTTGGACATGGAAGTCCCATATAAGTAATCATTGCACCATCAGTTCCACCTCTAATTGGAGTATGTGCAAGTTTGGTTTTACTTGCTAGGTAGGCTTTATTTATTAATTCAATGCCCTCTGGATGTTCTCTAAAATAATATGCCATATTTTTATAGTCATCATTAATTTCGATACTAATTTCAGCTTTAACATGTATTTTTTGAAGATCTTCAGCAGCTTTTTTCATTAGTGATTTTTTCTTTTCCAATAATGATACATCGTGATCACGAATGATATATTCAAGTTTAGCATTTTCAACATCTCCACTTATTGAGCAAAGATGAATGAATCCTTGATATCCATCAGTTTTTTCAGGAACTTCATTTTTTGGCATAAGCTCTTGATATTCACAAGCAATTGAAGCAGCATTTTCCATAACATCTTTTGCTGAACCTGGATGTACTCCAACTCCTTTAATAGTAATAGTTGCACTAGCTGCATTAAAATTTTCATGATTAGCTTCATAAATTGATTCGCCATCTAAAGTAAAACCAAAATCAGCTTTTGCCTTTGAAACATCAAAATGTTTCCAACCTCCACCAACTTCTTCGTCAGGAGTAAAACAAATGCTTAAATTAAATGTAAATTCATCTTTATGCGAAATGTAATATTTAGCAACTTCAAAAATAATCGCAACACCAGCCTTATCATCTCCACCAAGCAAATGTTCACCATCAGTTACAAGTAAATCTTCTCCAATAAGATCATTCATAAATGGAAAAACTTCTGGACTCAACGTGTATTTTTCATTTAATGCTATGTCTCCGCCTTTATAATTTTCGACTTTTTGAGGATTTTCAATTCCACCGATTAAAGCTGGAGATGTGTCCATATGAGCAACCAAACAGATTGTTTTTTCCTTGCCCCCATCAATAAACCCGTAAACTAAACCGAATTCATCTTTATAGGCATTTTCTACACCAATTTCCTTTAAATCATTAACTAAAATATCTCCAAAAGCCAATTGCGAACTTGTTGATGGATAAGTTGTTGATGTTTCACTACTCATTGTTTCATATGAGATATATTTTCTAAATCTTTCTTCTAATGTCATTCTTATGCTCCTAAAACTTTTATTTTTAAATCCTTAAAATTTAAAGTAGGAATAGCACTATCACTTGCAATTCCATACGTTTTTATATTAATAACCAATTCCTTAGTGTTGCTAATTGGTAACTCTCTTATCGAATAACTTGCAAAATTTTCTGTTGAAAAAGAAACTGTCTTTAAAACGCTACCATCTACAACAAAATCAAGTTTAGGCGAAGATGTATAAACTGCCTTACCAGAATCAATCGATGCAGAGAATGAAAAATCAACAATGAGCTTATTATAGTCATTATTGAAACTATTTAATTTGCTCAAGTCAACTTTAAAAAGTTCTTTAGAATCAGAACTTGTTTTATAAACATCGCCATCTTTTTTTATGTTTGATGAAAAACAATCATGCGAATCGCCAATCGTATAATATTTATCATCCGTTGTCTCTTTCTCATTAACAATTTTATTATCGTAAATCCATTGATAATTTGGAGTTACAGAGCAATAAGAAATATATAAAATAACTCCTAAAAGAATAGGAATTGCCAATAAAATTGTTAATAAACTTTTATTTGGATGCTTTTTTGTAACTTCTTTTTCCATAGTTTGTACCTACGCACACAATTATACTTAAAAGTATAATTAAATTAAATAAATATAGTAAAAAAGCCACCAAAATGGTGGCCAATATTACTTAGAATTAAGCATTTTTAAGGAAGACTTTATATGCTTCATAAGCTTCATAAACATCAACCTTAGCAACAATCTCCATTGGTGAATGCATATTGAGAACTGGAACACCAGCATCAATAACATTCATATTTAAATTTGCTAGGATATAGGCAATTGTTCCACCGCCACCTTGATCAACTTTACCTAGTTCGGAGGTTTGATAATAGATATTTCCTTTATCCATAATGTCTCTTAAATGAGCAATAAATTCAGCATTTGCATCATTGCATCCACTCTTTCCTCTAGCACCAGTGTATTTATTAAAAACAATACCTTTTCCTAAATAACAAGAGTTTTTAGCTTCGCAAACATTTAAGAATAATGGGTCACTACCAGCCGAAACATCACTACTTAACATATTTGAATTACTTAAACATTTTCTTAATTTAAGTTCATTAAATCCTTCAACCTTATCAATAACTTCACTAATTGCATCTTCAAAGAATTTGCTTTGAGCACCAGTGGCACCAATACTTCCAACTTCTTCTTTATCAACTAAAACGCAACAGGAAGTTCTTTCAACATCATCCATTTCTAAAATTGCTCTAAATGATGTAAAAGCACAAACTCTATCATCGTGACCATAAGCTGCAACCATGCTTCTATCTAATCCATATTCTTTAGCTGGGAAAGCAGGAACAACTTCAATTTCACTAGAAACAAAATCTTCCTCTTCAATTCCGTATTTATCTTTTAAAATTTTTAAAACATTAGCTTTAACCGCGTCTTTTTCTTCATCTTTTAAAGGATATAAACCAACAGTTACATCAAGATTTTCACCAGGAATAACTTCGGATGCTTTCTTTTGCATTTGATCTGCTGAAAGATGAATTAATAGATCAGAAATACCAACAACTGGATCACCTTCATTCAAACCAATATTAACATCAACAACAGAACCATCTTTTTTGCAAACAACACCAACTAAGGCAAGAGGAATTGTAACCCATTGATATTTTTTAATGCCTCCATAATAGTGAGTATCTAATAATGCAAAATTTGTGGATTCATAAATTGGATTTTGTTTTAAATCCAATCTTGGTGAATCAATATGGGCTCCTAAAACATTAAGTCCTTCAACTAAACCTTTTTTGCCAACAACAAATAAAACTATATTTTTATTTCTATTCTTAACAAAAACTTTGTCGCCTTTCTTTAAAGACTTAAACTCTTCAATTGATTTAAAACCATGCTCACGAGCAACTTTTTCAACATATCTAACAACTAATCTTTCATTCTTACATTCTGATAAAAAATTAATATAGTCCTTGTTGAAAAGGTCTAATTTTTCTTTGTTTTCATATTTTTCAAAAGCGTATTTATCGTACATATTTAAAAAATCTCCTTTTCTGTGACAAATAAATACTAAATGTTATAAAAAATTTGTAAAGATGGTATCATATTTTCATGAAAACAAAATATATTATTGATGCGCACGCACATTTAGCATATTGGACAACATTAAAAGAATGCGAAGAAAATCTAATTAAAAGCAATAAGAAATATAAAATAAATTATTCTTTAATTAGTTTTGCAAGTTCTGAGTTCGCTGAGGAAAATGACTCAAGAACAAGACTTGTTCAACAAATTATTGCTTTTAATAAGACTTCTGAATTTGTTAGAAAACATCCAAAACAATTTGGAATGCTTTGTTGGGTTAGACCTCATACAGAAAGCAATCTTAAAGAGGTTGAAAATTTTATAGTTAATAATAGAGATATTATTTATGGGCTTAAGTTCCATCCATATTGTTCAAGAATCAAGATGACTGATCCAAAAATAATTCCATATTTAAAACTTGCTGAAAAATATAATTTGCCAGTTTTAGTTCATACAGCTTCTGACAAATATTCAAAAATTAAATATCTTGCTGAAGTAGCAAAAGAATGGCCACATTTAAATTTTATTGCTGCACATGCTGAACTTTTATCTAATCATAAAGAATGCATGAAATATATGCTCATGTATAGAAACTTATTTTGTGATACAGCTTGGGTTGATATTAAAACCACTAAAGATTTCATAAAAAATGGATTATCAGACCGAATTATTTTTGGAACCGATAACCCAATTGATGGTGAAATTACTTTAGATAATCAAATTTATCAAGATTACTTTAATAATAGCCTTGAATTAAATCAAGATGACATTGATAAAATAATGTATAAAAATGCTTTAAAGATTTATAACATTAATCCTAAAGTATTTAAATAAATAATCGCAATATGAAGAGGGCAGGTTTTACTGCCATCATCACAATTACCTCCACCATTGGAGGTCTTTTTTGATAAACTTAAAACTATAATTAATACTGTAACAATCAATACTAATGCAACAATGAATATTATCAAAGCTTTTGATTTCCATTCAACTTTATGCAATGTTTCTTTGTTTGTTTCGTTTGGATTAACTTCTTCAACAGTTTCTTTTTCTTCTTTATTTTCCATCTTTATTTTCCTCCACAGATTTAATTTCTTCTATAACTACATCGTCTCTTACAAGTGCGCCTTTAACATTCGAAAATGTTGTAACGTTTAAAATGATACAAATTAATATAATATGAACAAAACATGCTAAAAAACCAACTATATTTTGAACTAAATAAACAAACCAAAAATGCCAATTTAAAACAAAGGATTTAATTAAACTGCTGACAGGAATCTTAAATACAAAATATGTTAAAAAGACCGATGTTGCAATTGTATAAATATTGTAATATTTATTAATTTTTGCATTTTTAAATTTATTTTTAATTAATATAACGCCGCCAACGTAAATAATTGATAATCCAAAAGATCCAAAAATCATTAAATATTTAAGCCAGTCTTCAATAATATATTCTTTTTTACCGCTTTCACTATGAATTGAACTATTTAGTGAAAAGTAAATAGTAATAAAAGTCGATATAATGAGCAAAATAACAATTAATGAAATAGGATATTTCTTTTCAAATTTATTGTTAAATACTCTATAAAGCAAATAAGGCATCAAACCAGTTAATGAAGCAGGTATTGTAAAAAGAGGATTAAATGCACCGCCTTGAGGAACCAATAAAGCGCCAAAAACATCACAAAAAGTGCCAACAAGTAGTCCCCAAACTGGCCCCAAATAAAAAGAACTAAACATTACAATTGATGGGTTTAAAGAAACTTTTAAAAATGGTAAACCAAAAAGACTTGGTAATGATACAAATCTAGAAAGAATAATGCCAATTGCAATAAATAAGGCACTATAAGAAATTTTATGAATAATCGTCATCTTCTTCATAATTTAATTCCTCTTCATCGCTTTATTTAAACTACGATTTACATCTCTTTCTTTAATTGTTTCACGTTTATCATAAAGTTTCTTACCTTTTCCTAAAGCTATCTCTATTTTACAAAGGCCTTTTTTTAAATAAACTTTAGTAGGGATGATAGAAAAACCACTTAAGGTAACTTTACTTGCAAGTTTGCTTATCTCTTTTTTATGAAGCAATAACTTTCTAGTTCTTAAAGGTTCATGAGTAAAAGAACTAGCTTTATCATAAGGAGAAATATTCATATTTAAGATGAAAGCTTCTCCGTTTTTAATAATCACATATGAATCACTAATATTACAACCACCATTCCTAATGGATTTAATTTCGCTTCCAACAAGTTCAATTCCGCATTCTAAAAAATCACTTAAGAAATAGTTAAATGATGCTTTTTTGTTTTGCGCTACTACTTTTCTTCCTTCTACTACTTGTTTCATGCCCCAAATTATAATTTATTTTTTTAATAAATTATAGAAAAACAATAAATATTTATATTATCTAAATATTAAATCTTATCTTTGTTAACTTTATAAAACACTTCTACCATTCTATCAAGATTAGCTCCACTAACTTGATTAATCCTTTGTGTAGTAATCATTTTAAGTTCTGGTCTTTTTTTGCTAGCAATCTTAAACATAGTTTTAATAAAAGATTTTTTAATACCTTTATATCGTTCAATATCAAATCCACCAGGAATCATATAAAGTCTTACGTGATACAACTCTAAACCATTAGCCATAATGACATTTTCTTTTTTGTCATTTGTTGCAGGTTCAATTCCAACTGCAAAAATAAATATGTTTTTGTTTTCCATTTTTTCATAACGTTTTAAAAATTTATTTAAACCAACGATGACATTATTACGTAATGGTCCCATAAAAACGATATTATCTGCATCTTTAATATCTTTATTTTTAATCTTTTTAATTTCATAAACTTCGTCACACTCAATTCGTGGAGCAAGAAGATCAACATACTCTTTTGTAAATCCTGTATTTGATTTGTAATAAATAATTGTTTTCATAACTCCAATTATACCACGTCAGAGCAAGAATAAAATCCTATTGACAGTTGAATGGTTGCTCAACTATAATTATCGGCGAGGAAACTATTATGAGCAAATTAGAAGAAAGTAAATTTAATGAAATTTCCGCTGATACATATTTAAATATGGCAACATTCTTAAAAGTTTTTGGTGACGAAACAAGACTTAAAATTTTGTTCCTATTAAATGATGCCGAATATACAGTTACTGATTTATGTAAAGTTTTAATAATGTCAAAATCCGCAATTTCACATCAACTAAAAACATTAAAAGATAACAGGATTGTAAAAATGAGAAAGGTTGGTAAGAACGTTTATTTTTCGTTAAACGATGAACATGTTTCACAAATTCTAGAAACAACAAAATCTCATATTATGGAGGAATAGTCTTATGAAATTCATAAAAGAACACTTATTTTTAATACGATTTATTACAGCCCTTATATTATTAATTGCATCTATAATTATTAAATATGCTGCCCCAAATTATATTCTATATATTGCACTCCCATTAACAATTGTTGGTTATATAGTTATTGTTTACGACTTAGTTATTGAAATGTTTGAAGGTTTTAAAGAAAAAGAAATTTTCAGTGAAGAAACATTAACCATTATTGCATCAATTGCCGCGATCACTATTGGAATTATTAATGGCGAAGGCGAATTTGTTGATGGTTTAGCAGTTGTTTTATTCTTCCAACTCGGTGAACATTTCGAAGATTATGCTTTGGATAATTCAAGAAAATCAATCGAATCATTAATGGAGTTAAGACCAGATTATGTAAGACTTTTAGAGAATGGAAAAGAAAAAACAGTTGATCCATCAAAAGCTAAAATAGGTGATTTATTCATTGTTAAACCTGGCGAAATTGTCCCATTAGATGGGGAAATTGTTGACGGAAAAACAATGATTAATACTTCATCAATTACAGGCGAATCGTTACCACAATCAGCTTCTAAAGATGATAAAATTTTATCAGGAGTTGTGAATATCGAATCTCCAATTACGATAAAAGCCACTAAAACTTATGGAGATTCAACTGTCGCAAAAATTCTTGATATGGTTGAAAACGCAACTAACAAGAAAACAAAAAGCGAAAAATTTATTACTAAATTTGCAAAAATCTACACTCCAATTGTTATTTCATTAGCATTCTTAGTTGCAATTGTTCCCCCAATTTTCTTTGGAATTAAAGATGGGAATTGGGCAACATGGTCCGATTGGATCTATAGAGGTGCATCCATGCTTGTTATTTCATGTCCATGTGCAATTGTAATTTCTATACCAATGTCTTATGTTGTTTCTATTGGAACTGCAAGTAAAAATAAAATTTTAATTAAAGGTTCAACTTATCTAGAATTAATTGCAAAATCAAATTCTATCTATCTTGATAAAACCGGAACAATCACTGAAGGCCAATTCAAAATTGATAAAATTGAAACAATTGAAAATATCAATGAAAAGGAATTATTAGATTTAGCAATTACAGCTGAATGCTATTCAAATCACCCAATTGCAAAGACAATTACAACAAATGTTGATCTTGATTCTTATAAAAAAGATATAAAAGAATACCAACAAGTTGATGGAAAAGGAGTAGTTTGTTTATATAAAGGTAAAAAATTAGTTGTAGGAAATGCAAAATTATTTAAATTGGAGAACTTAGAATTTATTGAATCTAAAGAAGTTGGAACCATAATTTATGTTGCTTATGACAATAAATTCTTAGGAAACCTAGTCATTAGAGACACAATTAAACCAAATACAATTGAAGCAATACAATTATTCAAGAAACATGGGATTACAAATATCACAATGCTTACTGGCGATAACAAAGAAATCGCTAAAGATATTGCAGGAAAAGTTGGCATAACTAATTATCAAGCCGAACTTCTTCCTATAGATAAAACAAAAGCTTTAGAAAATGCTAAAAATAATGGCGAAATAACTATGTTTGTTGGAGATGGCGTTAATGATGCTCCTTCTCTAGTATTAAGTGATATAGGAATTTCAATGGGCTCAATCGGTTCTGATTCTGCAATTGAAGCTAGTGACATTGTAATTATGGATGATGACTTAAAACGCATTCCATTCCTAAAATCTCTTGCTAAATTAAATAAATTTGTTGTTTATTGGAACTTAATATTTGCAATTGCTATTAAAGTTGCAACTCTTATATTAAATATGTTAGGCGTCCTTGGACAATGGGCAATTGCAGCCGCAATATTCGCTGATGTTGGTGTCACAATTATTTGTTGTATTAATAGTTTATTAATTTCATTAAAGAAAAAATAATAAAGACTAAAAAAACCAAGATTAATTCTTGGTTTTTTCATTTATAACAACTATTTTATCAAGCTTGCTAATCCTCCGCGCGAAGTTTCTTTGTAGTCAGGATTCAAAGAAACACCTGTAACTCTCATAGCCTCAACAACTTTATCAAAACTAACTTTATTTTTACGAATTGGAGCAATATTTTTAGCATATAAATAACTTTCATATGCTCTCATTGCGCCTATTCCATTTCTTTCTATACAAGGAATTTGCACATAACCCAAAACTGGATCGCAAGTTAAACCCAAAAAATGTTCTAAAGCAACTTCAGCACCATATTGAATTTGTTCAGTCGATAATAAGTTAACATAACATAAAGCAGCTGTAGCCATTGCTGTAGCAACACCTACTTCTGCCTGACATCCTAAAACCGCGCCAGAAATAGAAGCATTTTCCTTACAAATATTTCCAAAAAGTCCGGCAACTTTTAATCCATTAATTAATGCCTTTTTATCTTTGTGTTTGAAGTTATATTCATAATATAAAACTGCTGGTAATATGCCGCATGATCCACAAGTTGGAGCAGTAACAACCATATCCCCACATGCATTGCCTTCTAGACACGCATAAGCAAACGAGGAAATTAACATTAATTTTGATTCGAGTTTTTCTTCATTTAATGCATTTTCATATATACTTTTAGCAACTCTTTTCAAACCAATTGGGCCTGGAATTGTTCCTTCCTTTTTAAGATTTGTTTCTACTTCGTTAAACATATTATCAAGAACATTGCTTAAGTATTCATCTAAATCGCTGTCTTCATTTTCGTTAACATAATCTATTAAAGACATATTCATACGTGAAATATATTCGTATATATCACTAAAATGATTTAATTTATAAACATCGCTCTTATGAACATCTTTTAAATCTTTAACTATTTCCCCACCACCAATCGAATAATAAACCTGTTCTTTTACTAGCGCACCCTTGGAATATGCTTTAAACTCCATAGTATTTGGATGTTTTAAATCTTTTTTAATTAAATCAAAATAAACATCAGTATCAATTCCTTTTAATGTATTGATAATTACATTATCAGTAAAATGTCCTTTACCAGTTAAGGCTAAAGAACCATATAAAGTCACTTTGATTTTATCTACATTTTTAAGATCTTTAATAAAATCTAAAGCCGCTCTATTTGGCCCAATAGTATGAGAAGATGATGGTCCTGGGCCAACTATAAATAATTTTTTAATTGAATCCATATTATTCTCCTGCAATACCCATTAAAAGTTCAGACAAACTTATCCCCAAACCATTGCTAATCTTGTTTAAAACTTTAAGGGTAGGATTTCTATTTCCTCTTTCTAAATCAGATAAATAATTTGAATTAATATTGCTTCTAAAAGCTAATTCTTCGATGGATATTTTTTGTTTATTTCTTAAATAACGAACTCTTGCACCGAATTGTTGATTAACATCCAAAATACCACTAATCTTCATGTCTAAATCCTTTCGCCATATCCTTAATTTTTATGAATAAATGATTAACATTCGATTTAGAAACTGGTTTATTTATTTTCTCAGACAATAACTCCGCTAGTTCACTGAAAGTTGCTTCTTTATTATCGAGCCTTAAATAACAAAGTTCCCTTAACTTTTCATTTCCTATATTTTTAATCCCTAATGACTTATCAATTTGCATTATATCTTTAATTTGCTGCTCCGAAATAGTAATAGTCTTCTTAAAATTATATGAATCCATATTCATTAATCTATTTAAAGAATTTGCGTTATCACGGTCAATTCTTATACTCTCAAATTCTAAACAAGAATTATTCGCTTCAAGATAGGCTAAAAAGTTAGAAATCTGATCAGATCTTTTTAAATAAACTACATAATTGTTTCGCCTTTGTATTATCTTAAAATTAAATTCAAGATCCTTAATTTTTCTAATTAATTTTAAAATGGCTTCACTAAAAGATTCATCATTTGTATACATTTCAAGGTGATAATTAGAACTTACAGGATTACTACAAGTTCCATTATTTAAAAATAACCCTTCTAAATACCCCTTAATTTTTACATCTTTGTCTGTCAAGTTATATGGAATTTTACTATCTAAATAATTTATTTCTAACGCATTTAAAATCTCATCAACATCGCTATTAATATTAATAATGTATTGGGTAGTCTTTTTAAATTGCATCATTATCCTATAAGAAAAAGATATATTTGCTTCAGGAAATTCCTTTTTAATTAAACTATATATGTATTTAGCAACTTTGTTATTTTCTGTTTTTAATAATAATTTTGTATCCCCATTAGAAATATTTAAACTCCCGCTGCTCCTTATAAAAGCGCTCAAAATAGATTTTGATTTTGTTTCGTTATAAGGGAGTTCAATCAATTCCTCTTTTATTCTTTGTGTGAAACTTATTTCGGTAGACATATACTAATTATACACTTTTAAGTGTAATTATTTTTTATTATTTAAATATCTAATTGCACTTGTTGCAGCAATTGCCCCATCACTTGACGCTGTTACAATTTGTTTTAATGGTTTTCGGACAATATCTCCAATTGCATAAACACCTATCACATTTGTTTCGCAATTAGAATTTACATTAATATAGCCATTATTCATATCTAAATTTAAAGTATTCAAAAAATATGATGATGGTATTTCGCCAATAAATGGGAAAACTCCTGATACATTGAGAGAAAGCTCATCCCTGGTTTTAGTATTTTCAAGTATGACACCAGTTAAACCAAACTCATCACCTATATACTCCTTTATTGAAAAACCATATAGGAAATCCACTCTTTTTGAATTTTTAAGTTTTTCTAAATCATTATCTTCATCATCTAAATCATTATCATTAACAAGATATAATTTATTAACCAATTTTTCTAAGTACAAAGCTTCTTTATAACCTTTGCTTTCATTAGCAAATACTAAAACGTCTTTATTTCTATAGAAAAATCCATCACAAACTGCACAATAAGAAATTCCTCTCCCCAAAAATTCTTTTTCGCCATTAATACCAGCTTTTTTATTTGTAGAACCAGTAGCAATAATTAAAACTTTAACTAAATATGTATTATTATCAGCAACAACCTTAAATAAGTCTTCTTCTTTAGTTATTCCTTGAATATTATCTTTGGTAACTTCAATATTTCTTGCTTTTAATTGTTCTTGATATTTCATAATTAGTTCAGGCCCAGAAATCGTCGTAAAACCAGGATAATTTTCAATATCGGTGATAGTGTTTAGTTTCCCACCAACCATCTCTTTTTCAAGCAAAACAAAACTATATTTACTTCTAGATAAGTAAATTGCAGCACTAATGCCAGCTGGACCAGCTCCAATAATTAATATATCTTTATTAACAGTCATACTTTTTTATTTCCTTATATAAATCATTATAGTTAGAACAGAAAGCTAAAGGAAATATTTTGCTTTCATATGGTCTTTTTTTCATAGTCATCATTATTGTTTTAACATTTGCATTTTTTCCACAATAATAATCAAATTCAGTGTCTCCAACACTAATTGCTTCTTCATTTTTAACATTTAACTTATTTAAAATGCTTAATAAACCTTCTGGGTTTGGCTTTAGTGTTTTAACATCATCAGCAGTAACAATTTCGCTAAACAAATTAATATCAATTCCCGCTAATTCAAGTGTATATCGAGTCATCCTTGAATCTTTATTTGTTAAAACTGCAAGTTGATAACCATCTTTTTTAAGATCATTTAAAACATTAACTACATTTGGAAATTTTTTTATATTACTTTTATATAACCCAGGTGTAATTCGATTATATTCATTAAAAATAAATTCTTGATCCATTTCGGGAAAAACTCTTTTAATTGAATCTCTAAGAGGAGGCCCACTAAAAGTTCTAATTACATCATCATCCAAAAAATAATCGCTTGGTTTATATAATCTAATAAGCTCTTTCCAAGTTGCTAAAATAACTTCATCAGTATCAACCAACGTTCCGTCTACATCAAATACAACTAACTTCAACATATTAATCTTCTTCTTTTACTTTCAAAATTAATTTGCCATGGTCTCTATAATATTGCCAGACTGCAAAAAGAATAATAACTAAAACACCAATCCCCATCATTCCAAATGCACTATAGTAACTCCATTGGTTGTTGTTACCCATATTATAACCGCTAAATCTCTTAGGCTCTAAAATAGCTCTAGTTGCACCATACCAAATAAAGTACCACCCTAAACATGTACCATCACACCCGAGGAAATGGAAAACATTGTTGTACCATTTCTTATTTTCATTTTCTTTAGGAAGAGCTAATTTCTTAAATCCTAATCTAATTCCATGTTCAATAGCAAAGAATCCAATAGTATTTGTAATACCCTCTATCAAAAATAAAGGAACATAAATTTTCCCGCTATTCATCAACGAAAGAGCACTCGTGATACTATAAGCTTTTCCGTTGCTATCAGAACTTGAGAAATGCATATTATTTTTAATAAATACAGGTAACCAATTCCATGATGATTGATCAACCAAATTACCATGAACTTCATTATTAAAGAAATTGCCCCATCTTCCAATACATTGAGCAAAGAGCATTGATGCCACACAAACATCTATTACTGTTAAATAATTCATCTTTGTATATGGTGCTTTTTTCATTTTGTATTTAAGAACTAATAAATATGCAACACCACAAATAACACCTAAAGATGCGCCCATAATTGCAAGGCCACCTTCATTAATTGCAAAAATTCTTAAAGGATTCTTGTTAAAGCCATCTCTTTCCCAGTTCCCGATTACATACCAAATTCTGCAACCGATAATTCCAGTTGGGAAACCAATTAAAAATACATTTGTTAATAAACCTTTTTCTCCATACAAAACTTTCATCTTATATGAATCGATTAAGAAAACAGTAATGCCTCCACCTAAAATACAAAAAGCATAAATTGCAACATTAAATCCCCAACTATCTCCAGTTGGAACGGGTCTCCAATTATATCCAAGATTAACAGTTACAAGTCTAATTCCACTACTTCCAATATAAATTCTATTGGCTAATGGATATCTTAAGTAAGGAGCATTTCCTTCAACAAAAACTATAAGAAAAATCGCGCATAAAACCGCAGAACCAATCAAAGTCCAAAAAAGTTTTTTCTTTTCTTTTGGTTCTTTTAAATTGAAATAAAAATATTGAGCAAATAAAACTACAACGGCGAAAATACCTAAAGAAAGTAGAACTGCTCCACCATAAATCATAAATGAATGCAAACCATCCACATGTGATTCTAGCGTATTTTCAATGTAATCAATATTTTCAGGGTTCGTATAAAATTGAACAGCAAACAAAATCATCGACGCCAATAAACAAATATAAGAAACAATATAAAAAGCTTTCTTTTCTTTGAAAATTATTTTTTCAAAGTTCTTTTCTTTTACAAACTTAGGAATTGGTAAAGCGAATAAAACGATAGCTGTAGCTAAAGTAATTAATGCAAATGCTAATGTAATTGAATGTACTGTTGTATCTACTGTATTCATTTTAAATCATCCTTTCTTTTTTGTTCTTCTTCTAAAACTTTCGCTAGATATTGTCCCGTATAACTATTTAGATTTTTTGCGACTTCTTCTGGAGTTCCAGTTGCAATAATCTGCCCACCTTTATCTCCACCTTCAGGTCCAATATCTATGATGTAATCAGCCATTTTTATAACATCTAAATTGTGTTCAATACAAATTATAGTATCGCCGCCATTTACAATTCTTTCAAATATTTTTAAAAGTTTTGCTACATCATCAACATGTAAACCAGTAGTTGGTTCATCAAGAATATAAACTGTTTTACCTGTTGGTTGTTTTTGCAAATAATAAGCAAGTTTAATTCTTTGTGCTTCGCCACCCGATATAGTTGTTGATTGTTGACCAACTTTCATATAACCAAGACCAACATCACAAAGCATCTTAAGTTTTCTTGCTAATTTATGATAATTTTTAAAGAATTCATAAGCTTCTTCTATTGTCATATCTAAAATATCAGCAATTGTTTTCCCCTTAAAAGTGCATTGGAGGGTTTCATCATTATATCTTTTGCCACCACATTCATCACAAGTAACATAAACATCAGGCATGAAATTCATTGAAATCCTTACAACACCGTCGCCATAACAATGTTCACATCTCCCGCCAGGAATATTGAAACTAAATCTAGATTTAGTGAATCCACGAGCTTTAGCCTCAATAGTAGATGCAAAAATATCTCTAATATCATCAAATGCTTTTACATAAGTTGCAGGATTCGATCGTGGTGTTCTTCCGATTGGCTCTTGAGAAATATTAATTACTTGATCAATATTTTCTAATCCAGTAATTTTTGAATAAATTCCTGTTTCAATGTTTTTACCAAATAATTCTTTATTTACTGCACTTAATAAAGTTTCGTTAACAAGAGAAGATTTCCCACTTCCCGAAATCCCAGTTACACAAACAAAACACCCTAATGGGAACTTGGCAGTAACATTTTTTAAATTATTAGTTTTACAACCACTAATTGTTAAAAATTTTCCATTTCCTTTATTTCTTTCGTATGGAATTGCAATATATTTTTTTCCGCTTAAATATTGACCAGTTATGGATTCCTCGGATTTTTCTAAATCTTCAACACTACCTTGAGCAATAATGTTTCCTCCGTGAACTCCGGCTCCTGGTCCAACATCAACTAAATAATCTGCGCTTCTAATCATATTTTCATCATGCTCGACAACAATGATTGTATTGCCTAAATCACGCATTTCTTTTAAAGCGTTAATAAGTTTTTCACTATCTCTTTGATGTAAACCAATTGAAGGTTCATCTAAAACATATAAAACACCAGATAACTTGCTTCCAATTTGTGTAGCAAGTCTAATTCTTTGTGATTCGCCACCAGATAAAGTCATTGCATAACGTGAAAGAGTTAAATATCCTAAACCAACATTAATTAAAAATGACGACCTATTGCATATTTCTTTAACTACCAACTCAGCGATTTTCCATTCATATTCACTTAGATGGTTATGAAGATCACACATAAAATCATAAAATTTTTCTAATGATAAACATGTTAGTTCATATATATTTAAACCATTAATTTTAACTGACAAAACTGCATCATTAAGTCTTGCCCCATGACACTTTGTGCAAACTGTATCTTTTAAAAATTTAGCATAATATTCACGCAAAAATTCACTAGATGTTTCTTTGTACAATCTTTCAATTCTAGTTTTAATGCCTTCAACATAATGATTTTTATTTGTGATATTTCCTGAAGATGATTTAATGGAATATGAAAGGATTTCTTTTGAACCATTCATAATAATATCAATTTGATCTTTAGTATATTTTGAAAATGGAATATTTGTTGGGATTTTATAATAATCTAATAAATATTTAAAATCTTGCCATTCAATATTTTTTGTATTAACTGTATTTTTAAAATAAATAATTGCTCCCTCATCAATAGATAAAGTTTTATCTGGAACAAGCAAATCAATATCTACTTCTTGATTAATCCCTAGCCCATTACAATGAGGACAAGCTCCAAGAGGCGAATTAAACGAAAATAATCTTGGTTCAAGTTTAGGAACTGAAAAACCACATTTTGGACATGCAAAATGTTCGCTATAAAGTTTTTCTTCGCCGTTAATAGAAACAAGAATATAACCTTTGCTCCAATCAGCAGCAAGTTCAACTGCTTCAAAAATTCTGCTCCTATTTTCTTGCTTTAAAACAATACGATCAATAACTATATCGATATCGTGCCTTTGATTTTTATTTAATTCAGGAACTTCATTAATTAAATAATTCTCCCCATCAATCTTAACTCTTAAAAAACCACTCTTTTTAATTTTTTCTAATGTATCTTTATGAGTTCCTTTTTCTTCTCTAACAATAGGAGACATAATTATTACTTTAGAATTTTCTTCATTTGTAAAAATAATATCCGTAATTTTTTGAACACTAAAAGATATGATTGGCTCATTATGTGTTGGACAATAAGGGACGCCAATTCTTGAATATAATAAACGAAGATAGTCATATATCTCAGTAACTGTCGCGACAGTACTTCTTGGATTGTGTGATTGCGATTTTTGATCAATTGCAATTGATGGAGATAATCCTTCAATTGATTCAACTTCAGGTTTTTCAATTCCACCTAAAAATTGTCTAGCATAACTAGATAATGATTCCATATATCTTCTTTGACCTTCAGCAAATATAGTATCAAAAGCTAATGTAGATTTCCCACTGCCTGAAACACCGGTAAATACTACTAATTTATCTTTTGGAAATGTAACACTAACATTTTTTAGGTTATTTTCACGTGCGCCTTTTACACGAATTTCGTTATTTGACATAATAATGATTATACCAAAAAACTTACATATTTAAAGATTCTTACTTATATAAGTAAGAATTAATTTAAAACGTAAAACCAAATTGAAATAAATTGTAAAACTGTTCCAATAACAACAAAAACATGAAATACAGTATGAAACCACAATGATTTCTTTGCGCCAATTCCATATAAGATTGATCCTATTGTATAAGCAACTCCGCCAGATAACATCCATAAATACCCAGCCATAGAAATAGTATTTATTAATTCACTTGATGCTAAAATAATAGTCCAACCGATGATTATATATAAAGAAGTTGATAGAATTTTGTATTTATGAAAATTAATTGAATTAAACACAATTCCAACAATAACGCCTGTCCAACAAATCCCAAAAATAATCCATCCAATATAAGGAATAACGCCAAATAAAGTTTGGTTTCTTAATGGGATAAGACAAAATGCAGTATAGCTTCCAGCAATTAACATATAAATGGTATCATGATCTATAACTCTTAAAACTTTTTTGCCATTATTTTTAAATAAACTATGATAAACGCAACTAATCGTATAACAAATAATCATCCCTGCTCCATAAATTGATACACTAACTATTCTAAAAATATATTCAGTTTGATTCGCTCCTGTTGCACCCCACAATGTAATTTTTAATAACATTAAAATAGTAACTACAATACCAAATATTGCGCCTAAACCATGAGTAATTGCGTTCCATATATCTTGTTTTACTGTGTAATTTGGAAGAGAAATTTCATCTACACTCATATTCAATACCACCTTATCTAGTTTTCAAAACTAGCATATATATTTATAGTTTCTTTGTCAATATTAAACTAACTATTTTTAAGATAATTTTAAATGTCAAATATGACATATAAAAAGCCATGCGTGAAATAACTAATTTCACGCATGAAAAAAGCCCCAACTAGTGGGACTTTTTATAATTTAATTTAGATTAAAGACCAAATTTCTTAACAGCATTCCATCTTTCTTTTGCAGCTTCTTCAGCTTTCTTGAATAATTCTTCATATTCTGATGGATTGACTTTTGGAAGCATTGAGAATCTGTTTTCAGTTAATAAGAATTCTCTAAATTTGCTGAAATCTGGTTCTGCACAATCGAGTTGTAAGCCAGGTTTTCCTTCTTTAACTAAACGTGGATCATATCTCCAAGTTGTAAAGAATCCGCAATCAACAGCTTTCTTTTCTTCTTGAATACTATTAACAAGACCACCTTTAATACCTTGGTTAATACATGGAGCATAAGCAATGATTAATGATGGACCATTGTATGATTCTGCTTCTTTAAAGGCTTGAATTGCTTTCATTGGGTTTGCACCAAGAGCAATTTGAGCGACATAAACATCGCCATATGCCATAGCAATTAATGCTAAGTTCTTCTTCTTGGTCTTTTTACCACTTGCAGCAAATTGAGCAATACAACCAGTTTGAGTTGCTTTACTTGCTTGACCACCAGTGTTGGCATATTGTTCATTATCTAAGACTAAGACGTTAATATCATCTTCACTTGCGATAACGTGATCTAAACCACCATAACCAATATCGTAGGCGAATCCATCACCACCAATAATCCAAACTGATTTATCAAGTAAATCATTCTTGAAGTTCAAGACTTCTTTAATTCCTTCATCTTTACTGCCTTCAACAGCTTTTAAGAGTTCTGGAATAACTTTACGAGCTTCTTCTTTATTCTTAATGTTGTCTAAGTATTTCTTAACAACTTCTTTAACGCTATCTTCTACTGAATCACGTTCTAAAGCTGGAACTAAGATTTCACTGATTTGTTTTAATTTATAATCAGTTGCAAGTCTCATACCATAACCAAATTCAGCGTTATCTTCAAATAATGAGTTAGCCCAAGCAACACCTTCACCATTCTTATCAGTAACAAATGGAGTCATTGGGGTTGAACCATTATAAATTGATGAACAACCTGTAGCATTAGCGATTAATAAATCTCTACCAAAGAGTTGTGATAATAATCTATAGTATGGAGTTTCTCCACAACCTTGACATGAACCACTAACTTCTTGATATGGCATTAAGAATCCAACACCTTTAACGGTATTTGTTGGGAAAATATTTGATTTATATTCAACATGTTTGAATAAATATTGAGCATATTTTTCTTTATCAAATTGTGATTTAGCTTCAACCATCTTTAATGCAAAGTGATCATTTCCAGCCTTCTTTGCTGTCTTATTAGCTAAACATTCATTAGCACAAAGTCCGCAACCAACGCAATTCATTGGAGAAATTGAAATAATATATTTCATTCCTTTAACTGCTGGGCTACCAATTGCATCTTTGACCATATCAGATAAACCTTCTGGTCCTTTTTTAACTTCATCTTCATTTAATAAGAATGGACGAATTGTAGCATGTGGACAAACAAATGCGCATTGATTACATTGGATACAATAATTTTTATCCCAAACTGGAACTTTATCAGCAATTGATCTTCCTTCTTTGAAGGTGACATTATTTCTCATACTGCCATCTTCTAAACCATCTTTTAAGAATGCACTAGTTGGTAAATCATATCCATCAAGTGTATTAATTGGCATAATGAATTTATCAAAATATTCATCGCCAGTTTCGGTTCTAACTCTCTTATAATCAAGATTTGCCCATTCTGGTTTAACTTCGACTTTTCTCAAGCCTTCAGTACCTGAATCGATTGCTTTATAGTTGAGTTTAACAACTTCTTCACCCTTCTTAGCATAGGTCTTTTCAGCTAATTTCTTCATCCAAATATTAGCTTCGCTATAAGGCATGATTTGTTCATTTAAATGGAAGAATGCTGATTGAAGAATTGTATTGGTATGTCTTCCCATACCGATTTCAAGAGCAATCTTATTTGCATCAATAACATAGAATTTAACATGTTTTGTAGCAAGTTGCCATTTAACTCTATTTGGTAATAATTTTTCGAGTGTGGCATCATCCATATCAGTATTTAATAAGAATGTTCCACCATCTTTTAAGTCTTTTAAAATATCAAATCTAAACATATATGTATCAAGTGAAACACTGATAAAGTCAGCATGTTGAACATAGTATGTTGAGTGAATTGGTTCTTTACCAAATCTTAAGTGGCTACGAGTGACACCACCTGATTTACGGCTATCATAAGCAAAATATGCTTGTGCATATTGGTGAGTTGCATCACCAATAATCTTAATTGATGATTTATTTGCACCAACTGTACCATCACTACCTAAACCATAGAATAAGCATGAAGTATAGTTATGAGCAATTTCATATTTGTCATCTTTAATTGGGACTGATAAGTGAGTAACATCATCTTCAATACCTAAAGTGAAATCGTGATGTGCTTCGCTTGATTCCATCCAATCATAAACAGCTTTAATGTGTTTTGGTTGAGTATCGTGGCTACCTAAACCATATCTTCCACCGATAACCTTAATACCTGTCTTGCCGGTGAGATTTAATGAAGAAACAACATCTTCATAGAGTGGTTCGCCAACAGCACCCTTTTCTTTAGTTCTATCTAAAACAGCAATTGTCTTAACTGTTTCTGGAAGAACACTAACAAAATCTTTTGCACTAAATGGTCTATAAAGAATAACTTTGAGTAAACCAACTTTTTCGCCTTTTTTATTTAAGTCTTCAACAACTTCAAGAGCAGTTTCAGTAACACTACCCATAGCAACAATTACTTTAGTTGCATCTTTTGCACCAACATAAACAAATGGAGCATATTCTCTACCTGTAAGTCTTGTAGCTTCCTTGAAGTATTTCTTAGCAACTTCTAAGACTTTTTCTCCATGTCTATTTTGTGCTTCTAAACCAGTGAAGTAGATATCATCATTTTCAGCACCACCTCTAGTAACTGGATTTGAATGTGGGTTTAAAGCTCTCTTTCTAAATTCTTCAACTTTATCCCATGGCATTAATTTACGGTATTCTTCATCATCAACGAATTCAACATTTTGAATTTCATGTGAAGTTCTGAAACCATCAAAGAAATGACATACTGGGAATGATGCATCAATAGCAATCAAGTGTGAAATTGGAGTTAAATCAGCAACTTCTTGAACTGAATGTGAACAAATCATTGCAATTCCTGATTGTCTTAATGCGTAAACATCTTGATGATCACCAAAAATACATAATGATCTAGATGCTAATGAACGAGCACTAACTTCCATAACTGCTGGTAATTCTTCACCAACCCATTTATAGACGTTAGGAATCATTAATAATAAACCTTGTGAAGCTGTAAATGTGGTTCCATAGGTTCCTGCTTGTATAGCACCATGAAGAGCGCCTGATGCGCCACCTTCAGATTGCATTTCACAGACTTTAACGGTGCTTCCAAAGAAATTTTTCTTTCCTTGAGCAGCATAAACATCAACGTGATCGGCCATTGGTGAAGATGGAGTAATTGGGAAAATTGCAGCAACTTCAGTAAAACAATATGATCCTAAAGCAGCGGCAGTATTACCATCAACACTCAAAAAGGTCTTTTTTATTTCTGCCATATTTATAAGTTCTCCTTTGACATACAAAATTATTATATAATTTTAACTATGATTTTCAATTGAAAGAAATAAAAAATACATGCTTTTATTCATGTCTATTCTTCTAGCACTAAAAATTTTTATTTTTAATTTATAAATCAAATATAGTTTTTCCAAAATATGACATGCTTTTTTTGGGATGCAAATACCTAAATCACTTCTTTTTTGGACACTCATTTTTCAATAAACGCATTAAGATTTTTTTATCTTTAGGTGTAATTTTATATCCAGTATCAAGTATGCCACCAGTAGTCATCACGCATGAAATATAATCGATAAAATCTCTATATTCAGTATATTCACCATGAGAAATTCGTTTTTCCTTTTTAACGTTTTCTTTAAGCAACTTTGCTTCTTCGTTTCTAATATATTCTTGTATATCTGGAATTAAATCTTTTAAGTTATGGTTTGGGTCAAGTCTAATCATGTCATAAAAATTTTCAACATAACTAAAAATTGCTTCTTGATCTAAACCCATCTCTTTAGATAAATTTTCGCACGTAAAAACCTTTTTATTTGTCTTTTCTAAAATCCTTAAAACCTTGTTAGCATTTGTCTTATTTGGTTTCATATATTAAATATAATTCAAAAACAAAATAAAAACAAATTACTTATCATTTTCTTCTAAAATTCCAAGTATTTCGTAATACCTCGTTTCTAAATTAGATTTCTCTTCATTTAAATCAGCGTATTCATCATATTTAGTCGATGGATCGCTGAACTTTTCATCTATGACATCTAAACTTAATTCAATATCAGCCATCTCTTCTTGAAGTTTTTGAATGGCATTATTAGATAATTTCTCTTTCTTTTTTTCAGGAAGTTTTTCTTTTATTAAATTTTTCTCCAACTCTTTTAAATCAATATGCTCTTGTTCTCTATTCATTGCTTCGAGTTTTAATTTTAAATCATCATAATTTCCTTCAACTAATAAAGCTTGAGTTGGAGTTAAATATAATGTTTCATTAGCAAGTTCGTTTATAAAATAACGATCATGAGAAACAAAAATTATACAACCATCATAGTTTTTTAAAGCTTCGATTAAACATTCTTTAGTTATCATATCAAGATGGTTTGTTGGTTCATCAAGTACCAATACTTCATAGCTACTCATGGTTAATGCGCACAAAATAAGACGCATTTTTTCGCCATTACTCATCAATCCTGTTGATTTAAATATGTCATCGCCCTTGAATAAAAATTTCCCTAAATTTCCTCTTAGTTCTTTATCTAATTTATTTGGAAATTTTTCTCTTAAATATTCAATAGCATCAGTATTTTTTTCAAATGTATAATCGTTTTGTTTAATATAACCAACTTGAATGCCTCTTAATGGTTTTATGGAACCCTTATAAAGATTAATATCGCCAACAATAGATTTGACTAATGTGGTTTTACCTATTCCATTATCACCAACAATTGCTAGTCTATCTTGACCGTATAAAACAAATGAAAATTCAGGGCACAAAGGTTTATCATATCCAACAACAACATTAGAAAATTTTAAAACTTGTTTATTTGCTAAAACACTTCCTTCAATTTTAAAGTTAATCTTTCTGTTTTCCTCTTTAGGGACTTCGGTTCTATTCGCTTCAAGTTTTGCAAGTTTTTTCTCTCTATCATGAGCTCTACTTGCAAATCTTGGTTTAGGCATATAAAACTCAATAAATCTTTTGTATTTTTCAATTTGTCTTTCTTCTTTAATTGATTGTTTTAACAAAGATTCATAATTTTGCTTTTTAGCTATTAAATAATTATCATACCCCATGTTATAAGCTATTAATTTATGACTTTCGAGTTCTAAAATTTTAGTTGCTAAAGAGTTTAAAAAGTAACGATCGTGTGATATAAAAAAGATTGTTCCTTCATAATTTTTAAGAAAACCTTCTAGCCACTCAATAGTTGAAACATCAATATGATTTGTAGGTTCATCAAGAAGTAAAATATCATAATTAAAAAGCAATATTTTTATGAAGGCAATTTTCATTCTCTCACCACCACTTAAAGATGAAATTTTTCTATCAAGATAAGACAAGTCAAAATTAAATTTAGAAAGATATTCCTTTATTTCGTTTTTATATGTATATCCTCTTTCTTTTTCAAAATCTTGTAATAAATTATTGTATTTTTCTAGTAATTTTTCATTTGTTGAATCTCGTTTAATTTGTTCCCCTAATTCTTCAATTTGACTTTCCATTTTTATTTGTTTTTCAAAAGCCAATAATAACTCTTGTTCAACAGTATGATTAATATCTGAAATACAATTTTGATCTAAATATCCAATAGAACTTCCCTTTAAAATGGAAATTTCGCCTACTTTATCTTCTTTAGGTACAAGTGTTGGTTCTTCAATACCTAGAATAAGTTTGAAAAGAGTCGTTTTACCAGCGCCATTATTTCCTATTAAAGCAACCTTTTCACCTTTGTTCACAGTAAAAGAAACATGATCTAAAATCAAGGTGCTCGAATAATACTTTGTCACGTTGTTAAAAGTAATTACAGACATAACTAAAAGAATAAATAATTGATTAATTAAAAACAAGTGGGAATTGCATATGTTTTTCAAATATGAAATAAAAAAATCACGAATGATTCATTGATAAATCATTCGTGAAATTTTAGTTAAATTTTGTATATGTTTACGCTTATTTTAATTTTGGACCTGCTTCAACAAGATCTTTACCTTCTTTGGTGGATTCATATTTAACGAAGTTCTTTTGGAAACGTTGTGCAAGATCAATTGCTTTAGTTTCCCAAACTTTTGGATCAGCATATGTATCTCTTGGATCTAAAATGTGGGTATCAACACCATCTAAAGTTGTTGGAATTTCAAAATCAAAAATTGGAAGTTTTTTAGTTTGAGCCTTTAAAATTGAACCATTTAAAATTGCATCAATAATGCCTCTTGTATCTTTAATGGAAATACGTTTTCCGCTACCATTCCATCCAGTATTAACAAGATAAGCTTTTGCTCCACTCTTTTGCATTTTCTTTACTAATTCTTCAGCATATTTAGTTGGAGGTAATTCAAGGAATGCTTGGCCGAAACATGCGCTAAATGTAGGTGTTGGTTCGGTAATTCCTCTTTCGGTACCTGCTAATTTTGCAGTAAATCCACTTAAGAAATAATACTTAGTTTGTTCAGGAGTTAAAATTGAAACTGGAGGCAAAACACCAAATGCATCTGCTGATAAGAAAATAACATTCTTAGCAGCTGGACCATGTGAAATTGGTTTTACAATATTTTCAATGTGATCAATTGGATATGAAACACGAGTATTTTCGGTAACTGATTTATCATTGAAATCAATCTTGCCATTCTTATCAACAGTAACGTTTTCAAGTAATGCATCTCTTCTAATCGCATTATAAATATCTGGTTCACTATCTTTATCAAGGTTGATAACTTTTGCATAACAACCGCCTTCAAAATTGAAGACACCATTATCATCCCATCCATGTTCATCATCACCAATTAATAAACGTTTTGGATCGGTTGAAAGTGTTGTTTTTCCAGTTCCTGATAAACCGAAGAAAATAGCTGTATTTTCACCATTTAAATCAGTATTTGCGGAACAATGCATTGAAGCGATACCTTTTAATGGTAAGAAGTAGTTCATCATTGAGAACATACCTTTCTTCATCTCGCCACCATACCATGTATTAACAATAACTTGTTCTTTTGTAGTAATGTTAAACATAATACAAGTTTCGCTATTTAAACCTAATTCTTTATAGTTTGTAACTTTAGCTTTACTTGCATTATAAACAACAAAATCTGGTTTAAAGTTCTTTAATTCTTCTTCTGTTGGTCTAATAAACATGTTCTTAACAAAATGAGCTTGCCATGCGACTTCAACAATAAATCTAACGGCCATTCTTGTATCTTTATTAGCACCACAATAACCATCAACAACAAAAAGTCTCTTATTTGATAATTCTTTTTGAGCTAAAGCTTTAACTGAATCCCAAGCTTCTTTACTTGCTCTATGGTTATCATTTTTATAACCTTCACTTGTCCACCAAACAGTATTTTCTGAATTTTCATCAACAACGATATATTTATCCTTTGGTGATCTACCGGTATAAACACCAGTCATGACATTAACTGCACCAAGTTCGGTTAATTGACCTTTTTCATAGCCAGTTAATTCTTCCTTCATTTCTTCTTCAAATAATTGTTCATAAGAAGGGTTATAAACAACTTCTTTTGTACCTGTAATTCCGTACAAAGTTAAATCTAATGAATTCATATAATTCATCCTCCTGTCCTGCCGTTAATTATTCTATACTTTTTTACAAAAATATAAATATTTTTGCATCTAAAAAAATTCGATATTTTTAAATCTATAAAATATCGAATTTAATTTTAATTAATTATATTTTTCTTCTAATTTCTTTAACTCTTCTTCGTATTTATCAAATTCACTATTAATGTTATTGATTTCTTCTTTACCATCACTAATGCTTTTATCGATATTTGCCTTATATTTTTCATATTCTGTATCAAAATTTGCTAATTGATCTTTATATTTATTTACAGTGTCAATTAATTCATTAATTTTAGTTTTCCCTACTTCAATCAATTTAACAAGATCATCATTAATCAAAGAATCTAAGTTTTTATCTAGTAAATCAAAGAATTCATTTAAATTAGAAACTTCAAAAGCAGTTGAATCAAAGTTTGAATAACCAAAATTAAAATTTCCTAAAAATGAAAACATTGAAGGTAAATATTGTTTATAAGATCCATCAATATCCTTTATTTTTGCATAGTATTGGTTAGCATTTGTTGTAACATTAGATAATGTTTCTAAATAATTATCAACATTACCTGTCTGGCTTGCATAATTATTAACTTCATTTTTTAACTTATAATATTCCTCTTTCGAACTATTAAAACTTGTAAATGCATCATTAACTTTAGAGTCATATTCATCATATTTGTTTTTAATTTCATTAACTACATATCTATCTTCAGTGCTTAATGATTTAGAAGACAATGCATTGATTCTATTCCCAAAATCATCGTATCTATCTTTAAGATTATTGATATCAGTATCAAATTCAAGAATTGTCGATTCATAAGAATTTACTTCTGTATTTACTTTGTTAAGTTTTTCGGTTGCATCTTTTAATTCAGTTGAATAACTCTGAGCCATATTATTAGTATCATTTAAAAAAGTCACTAAATTGCTAAGGTTTTCATTCTCAGAATAGTTTGCAACCTTTGTAACATTATTAGAAAGCATATACACTGGCGAGAAAGTAAAAGTAACAAAAGTTAATGCTAATACCAAACTAA
Source organism: Gemmiger formicilis (assembly GCA_963626345.1). Lineage (GTDB taxonomy): Bacteria > Bacillota_I > Bacilli_A > RFN20 > CAG-826 > Onthovivens. The sequence continues at coordinate 27,078 of CAVFXI010000021.1, forward strand.
CACCAACACTTATAAGCATTTTAGGGAGCTTCTTGATTGTTCTTGCTTTCTTTCTAAATATTGCATAAATTCCCCATCCAATTGCATAAGCTAAAATAAGAGAAACTATACTAGACACTATAAAGAAAACTGAATGAACTACTGAATAACCAACTTGAACATAAAGATCATCATTTGCAAAAGTTGGATTAATCCCGCCTAAAGTAATTCCAAGTTGTTTTGCTAAATCGTTTAAAGAATTATTAACATTGTTAACAGAACCACCTATATTCATTTGACCAATCTGACTTATAGAATAACCTGTAAGCCCAATTAGTTGATCTTGAAAACCAACCAAAACATTATAAAAAATAAATGTGAAGGCAATGAATAAAACTAAATCAATTCCGCATTTAACTGGATTTCTTAAAAGCCCCATAACCGTAATCAAAACGATTAAAACAATAATAACAATATCAATAATCATATGAATATCCTCTCCCTTATTAATATTATTATATATAAAAAATTGGTCTTTTCATATTTAAACAAAAATTTAATATTTAGAAATTTTTCAATATCTACTAAAAAGAGATTATAAAAGTCAAATCTAAATTGCAATAAAACCAAATAACAACGATAATATTAAGGTTATTAAAATAACGGAGGGAATTTTTATTTATGAAAAAATTGTCAATTTTTATCGATTCTACAGGTGACTTGGATTTAGAACTTCGTAAAAAATACGACATCGATTATTGTGCAATGAGTTTTTCTTTTAAAGATAAAGAAGTTGTTGCATCTTTAGATTGGGATCAAGGATATGATCCTCATAGTTTCTACGATGTTATGCGTTCAGGAGAAAGAGTCTTCACTTCTCAAGTTTCAAGAGGCGAATTCGAAAAGAAATTCACTGAAACTTTAGAAAAAGGAAACGATATTTTATATATAGCTTGTTCATCAGCGCTTTCAAAATCTGTTGATATGGGAAAAACAGTTGCTGAAGAATTAAGCAAGAAATACAAGGATAATAAAATTGTTATTATCGATTCATTGATTTCTGGATATGCTCAAGGTGATATGGCAATTAGAGCAAGAGAGATGGATAAAGAAGGAAAAAGTTTAGAAGAAATTACTGCTTGGTTAGAAGAAAACAAATTGAAATACAACCAATGGGCTGCTGTTGATAATTTGAATTACCTTAAAAGAGCAGGTCGTGTTAAAGCATCAAGCGCTTTCTTTGGTAATTTATTTGGTGTTAAGCCAATTGTTATCTCTGATGTTAATGGTGCAAACTATGCCATTGAAAAAGTAAAAGGTAGAAAACAATCATTAATTAAAATTGTTGAAGAAGCCATTAGAACTGCAGAAGATATTGAAAATCAAACAATTTATATTGCTCATTCAGATGATCTTGAAGGAGCAGAATTCTGCAAAGCTGAATTACTAAAAAGAGTTAAACCAAAGGCAGTCCACTTAGGAATACTTGGACCTATCATTGGTGCTTCAACAGGTCCAGGAACTATCGGTATTTATTCCTTCGGTGAAAAAGTAACCGCAGTAGGTAAATAAAATGAACTCCATTGATGGAAAAACCTACGAAGCTATAGTTCTTAATGGTTTTAAAGACCTTAAAAGTCATTATCAAACCGTAAATGAATTAAATGTATTCCCAGTACCTGATGGCGATACAGGAACAAATATTTGTGCTACTCTTGATGGTGGTATAAAAGCTATGAAGAGAGCCAACAAAACTAATCTGGGTGATGTTGCAACTAAATGCTCTGAAGGGATGCTTTTAGGTGCAAGAGGTAATTCTGGTGTTATCACTTCTCAATTCTTTGCTGGCATATCAGATGCTTTGAAGGGTCTTAAAAAAGCAAATGTTAAACAATTCGCTTCTGCCCTTAAAAATGGAACGCGTGTCGCTTATAAAGCTGTTCCAAATCCTGTTGAAGGAACGATATTAACAGTTGCAAGAGAAGGAACAGATTATGTAAATGATCACATTAATCAAATTCAAGATTTTGAAACGCTTTTCAAGATGCTTCTTGAAGAAATGAAAAAATCATTAGATAAAACTCCTGACTTACTCCCTGTTTTAAAAGAAGCAGGAGTTATCGACTCTGGTGGCGCTGGACTTTTATATATTATCGAAGGCATGAGCAAAAAGATAATGGGTGAAGATGTTGCTGATACAATCTTTAATGGCCCTACCACTAATGTAGATGTTGGCGATGCTGAAATTTTTAATGAAGACTCAAAATTAGATTATGGTTATTGCACTGAATTTATTTTGCAGCTTTTAAAATCGAAAGAAGATCCAGCAAAAGTAGATCTTCAATCTTTTATTGATTACTTCTCAACAATAGGAGATTCGATTGTTGCAATTAAACAAAATACAATTATCAAAATACATGTTCACACTAAAGAACCATGGAAAGTTATTAAGTTTGCTCAACAATATGGGGAATTTGTAACTTTTAAAATGGAAAACATGACTATTCAACATAATGAAAAACTTTTAAAACAAATGCCAATTCATGGCAAAGGTGTAAAAGTATCTAATGATATTAAACCTGAACCATTAAATCACTCAAAAGTACAATTAATAACTGTTGCTCCATCCCCTGAAATTGGAAAAATATTCAAAGAAATGGGGGTTGCAGGAGTTATTGCTGGTGGGCAAACAATGAATCCATCAGCTCAAGACTTCTTAAATATGTTTGATTATGTTAATGCTGATGAAATCATTGTATTTCCAAATAATGGCAATGTCATCATGACCGCAGAACAAGCAGCAAAACTTTATTCAAAATCACGCGTTCATGTTCTCCACTCTAAATCTGTTGTTCAAGCATATTCTGCTATGAAAATGGCTGACTTTGATAATTCAATTGAAGAAAATATTAAAATGATGGAAGAACAAATGAATGCAGTTGTTTCTTTAGAAATGTCTAAATCAATTAGAGATTCTAAAAACAATGGCATAAGTATTAAAAAGAATGATTTTATTGGAATCATGGATGGGAAAATCGTTTCGCACGATAGAGCGATAATCCCAGCTACTAAAAAAATGATGAAACTTGTTCCAAATATGGATGATAAAGCAATTATTACGATTTTCTATGGGAAAAATGCTACAGAAAAAATGAAAGTAGACTTAAAATCAGCATTAGAAAAAGAATATCCAATGATGGATATACTCGAAGTTGATGGCGGTCAACCAGTCTACCATTTTGTAATTGCAATAGAATAACGGCTTCAATAGCCGTTTTCTTTTTCTATAAATCATTCGTGATTTTAATTAATCAAAAATGATTTTTTTATGACTAATTCAATAATATTTCATCCATAAATATTGTTCTTAGAGAACATAAAAACTATGTAAACCATTTAAAATAATGTTTTTAAAAATAATTTATTATAGAATTAATTAAATAGTTTGAAGGGATAATTAAATATGAAAAAAGAAAAAGATATCGTTGGTTTAGGCGAAATGATGCTTCGTTTAACTGCACCTAGGGGAAGACTCATTCCAGATGCAGGAGAATTCCAAGCTAGTTATGGTGGCGGAGAAGCTAATGTTTTAATTTCTTTATCACACTTAAAACATAAATGTGTTTATCTTTCTAGATTACCAATTGATGATTTAGGAAATGCTTGTAAAAAGAAACTACTTGCTCACGAAGTTGATTGTTCAAATATTATTCATGATCACCATAGTTTTGGAATGTATTTTGTAGACATTGCAGAAGGCAGTAGAAGTTCAAATACTTTATATAATCGTAAACATAGTAGTGCCTCGCATATGAAACCAACTGATTTCGATTTTGATAAAATTTTTGCTAATGCAGAAATGTTTTATTTAACAGGAATTACACTCGCAATTTCAAAAGAGGCGAGAGAAACTGCACTTCTTGCACTTAAAAAAGCTAGGGAACATGGAGTAAAAGTCATATTTGATTTCAACTACCGTTCAAGACTACTTTCATTAGATGATGCTAAAAAAATTTATCCATTAGTTATTGATTATTGTGATGTAGTATTTGCTTCACCATTCGATTTCAAAACTTTATTAAATTTTGAACCCGAAGAAACTGATGATGATAAATTATTCTTTGATGCAATGAAACACTATAAACTAGATAGAGTTTATACAAAACATAGAAAAATTATTGCAAGTAACGAACACATTTTAAATGGAATTGCTTATACAAAAGATGGCAAATACGAAAGTGGCGAAATGAATTGCTTAATTTATGATCGTATTGGTGCTGGAGATGCTTATGCTGCAGGTGTCATTCATGGATATTTAAAAGGTTATAACGAAGAAAAAACATTATGTTTAGGAATTGCAAACGCGATTTTAAAACAATCGTTATTTGGTGATTATGCCAAGTTCAATGAATCCACTCTATTAGATTTTATAGCTAGTAAAGGGAAAGGCGAAATTAAAAGATAAAAAAATGGCTCAAAACGAGCCATTTTTTAATATCAGTAATTTTTACATCAAAGTTGCTTGAGGAACTTTTGGTAATCCCGGCATTGTTAAAATATTTCCAGTTAAAACAACAATAAATTCAGCTCCATTTGATAACTTTACTTCTCTTACAGTAATTTTGAAGTTTCTTGGGCAATTTAATAATTTAGGGTTATCACTAAAACTTGATGGGGTTTTTGCCATGCAAACAACAAGATTTTCTTTATTCAATTTCTTGATTCTTTCAATATCTTCAAGTGCTTTAGGAGTATATTCAACACCATCCGCTCTATAAATATTTTTTGCAATATTTAAAATTTTATTTTCAATTGAATCATTTAAATCATATAAAGGTTTATAATTTGTTTTCTTTGTAGCTAAGCATTCTAAAACCTTATTAGCAAGATCCACTGCTCCTTCTCCACCTTTTAAGAAGCCATCAAGGAAGGCAACTTCATAGCCTTTTTCTTTGCACCAATTTGTCAAAAATTTAACTTCATTTTCACTATCACTAGCAAAATGATTAATAGCAATAACAACAGGGATTCCGAATTTTCTTAAGTTTTCATAATGTTGTTCTAAATTTTTGACACCATCTTTTAATGCATCTATATTTTCGTTATTCAAATCTTCGAAAAGTACACCACCATGCATTTTTAAAGCTCTAATTGTTGCGACTAACACTGCCATATTTGGAGTAAGTTCTCCAACCCTACATTTAATATCAAGGAACTTTTCCGCACCTAAATCCGCTGCAAAACCAGCCTCAGTAATAACAATTGGCGATAATTTTAAAGCTAATTTAGTAGCAATTAAACTTGAACAACCATGAGCTATATTCGCAAATGGTCCACCATGAACCAAGCATGGATTATTCTCGGCAGTTTGGACAATATTAGGCCATAAAGCATATCTCATAATTTTCATAATTGCATTTGTAATATGCAAATCTTTTAGATAAACAGGTTCATCATTATAGTTATAAGCAACGATGATATTTTCAAGTCTTCTAACAAAGTCTTCTTCATCTTTTGCGATACAAAGTATCGCCATCAACTCGCTAGCAACAGTTATTTCAAAATGATCTTTTCTTTGAACTCCGTTTTTATCACCAAAACCAATTTCAATATCTCTCAATTCACGATCATTTGTATCGATTGCTCTTTTCCATAAAATTTTATCTTTATTAATGTTAAGTTCGTTACCTTGATAAATATGATTATCAATAATTGCAGCAATTAAATTAATTGAGGAAGTTAAACAATGCATATCTCCAGTAAAATGAAGATTTATGTCTTCTTGTGGTTCAATTGTAACCTTTCCTCCGCCAGTCGCTCCACCTTTAAGACCAAATACTGGCCCCATTGAAGGTTCTCTTAAGCAAAGAAGTGCTTTCTGATGTAATTTTGCAAGTCCATCAAGCAAAGCAATACTAGTTGTTGTTTTGCCTTCGCCTGCTTTTGTAGGAGTAATTGCAGTAACAAGGACTAATTTTCCGTCAGGATTATTTTTACTTCTTTCATAAACATTAGGATGAATCTTAGCTTTATAGTTTCCATATAATTCTAATTCATCTTGGTTAATACCTATTTTCTTCGCTACTTTTGAAATATTTTCTAAACTCATTATTCTTCCTCCCTTATATTTAACATATCCCTTAATGCGTAACTTGCCATCGCAAGTCCCGATGCATTAGGAGTAAATACCATTGATGAAACAATTCTATCTTTGATTATAGGTTTTTCTAAAGAAAAAGAAACAATAACATTTGAAATATCTACGTAATTTTCTTTTAACAAATACCTTAATTTTTTGGCTAAAGGGTCGGTCGTTGTTTTATTTAATTTCGTAATAACCACTTTTGTTGGATCAAGTCTATTCCCCATTCCTAAACTAGAAATTATTTTAATTTTATGGTCTTTACAATATTTGATTAATAAAACTTTTGCCCTAATATCATCAATGCAATCGAAAACATAATCACAATTATCAAAAATTTTAAAATCAAAATTCTCATCAATTTTTGAAAAAACCATATCTATTTCCGCTTCTTTTCTTAATTGAAGCATGTGTGACTTTAAAGATTCAACTTTGCTCTCACCTATATCATCTATAGAATAAGCGAATTGTCTATTAAGATTTGATTTATCAACTCTATCAAAATCAACTAATACAAATTTATAAATTCCAGACCTTAATAAAGCTAGAGGTATTATCGAACCAACTCCACCATTACCACAAACTGCAACTTTTTTAGTTTTTAAAATAGATAAATTTTCTTCGCCAATTAACAGTTTTGTTCGATCATCGAATTGTTTTTCCATAATCAATTGCCTCCTCTACAGAAGTAAACCAATTTATATTATCAAATTGATGCTTGAAAAAAGTCATCTGCCTTTTTGCATAATTTCTTGTGTTCTTTTTAATTAATTCAACCTTTTCATCAAAAGGAAGTTCATTATTAAATTCCTTATATCCAATAGCTTGAAGTGCTCTTTTATCTGCGCCATGTTCATAAAACAAAAATTCAACTTCCTTTTCTAGCCCAGCATCAATCATTTCATCAACTCTTTGATTAATTCTTTCGTATAAAATTTCTCTAGGTATATCTAATCCTATGATATGAACATCTTCATATAAAAGTTTGTTTTTCCCATTTTGATTTAAAGATGATTTTGATTTTCCATGAATCTTGTAAATATATAAAGCTCGTAATAATCTTTTGCGATTATTAATTCCAATTTTATTTGCATCAATAGGATCAATCATTAATAATTTTTCATATAAATCTTCATTAGTATATTCACATAAAAAATCACTTGGCATTGGCGATTCATCTTTTTCAAAATTATAATCATATAATGCAGCTTTTAAATATAAGCCTGTACCACCAACTAAAATTAAATCTTCATTTTCATGTTCCTTTAAAAACTTTCTACAAATTTCTTGATATTTTGAAACATCAAAATCTTCATCAATATTCTTAAAATCATATAAAAAATATCTACCTGATTCCAATTCTTCTTTTGTAGGTTTTGCAGTACCGATATCCATTTCTTTATAGACTTGAAAGGCATCAAAATTTACGATTTTTGCATTATAAAAAAGCGATAATTCTTCTGCAACTTTAGACTTTCCACTCGCTGTTGGACCCACAATGCAAATAATCAAATTTCAAGCTCCTTTTTAATTTCTTCTAATAAATCATAAACTTCATCGCTAACACTTTTAAATTGAATAACTAAAGGATTTTCATTATATTGCTTTAAAAGTTTGTAATATTCTTCTCTACTTTCATCAGAAGGATGACAATTTTGAAGATAAGAAATATGCTTTCTTAAACTTGAAAGTTCATCAGACTTCTCTATCAGTTCTTTTAACTTAATATATTCTTGAACAATTGGTTCATTGAATAAATCTTCTTTGATTTTATTTAATGATTCTTTAATTTCTTTATTCATTAACTACCTCACCAATTAAGAAATAAAGATGATTTTCTAAAATCTTTACATTAATAATTTTTCCAATTAACGAATCATCACCCTTAAAATTAACGACTTTATTATTTTCAGTGTAACCTGTCATTAAATCATTATTTTTCTTTGAAACTGAATCAACCAAGACTTTATAAGTTTTACCAACCATCTCTTCTGATTTTTTAAGGAAATCTTCTTCCAAAGACTTCTTAAGTTCTGTAAATCTCTTTGATTTTTCTAAATATGGAACATCATCCTTTAATCTTGCAGCTGGTGTACCAACTCTAGGTGAATAAATGAAAGTATATGCACTTGTATAACCTACTTCTTTACAAAGCGAAACTGTATCTAAAAATTCTTCATAAGTTTCGTTTGGAAAACCAACAATAATATCTGTAGAAAGAGCAATATTTGGTATTCTTTTTTTAATACGTTCAACCAAAGCAATATATTCTTCTCTTGTATATCTTCTTGCCATTCTTCTTAAAACTTCATTACTTCCTGATTGAACTGGTAAATGAATATATTTCATAATGTTGTCATATTTTGCCATTACTTCAATGACTTCATCTTTGAAATCGCTAGGATAAGAAGTTAAAAATCTTAGTCTAGGAATTCCAAGTTTAGCAACTTCTTCTAAAAGAGTTGCAAAAGTAACTCCAGTTTTTAAATCTTTCCCATAAGCATCGACATTTTGACCAAGCAATGTAATTTCTTGATATCCCGAATCAACGAGCTCTTTGCATTCTTTTAAAATATCGTTTATATCACGACTTCTTTCTTTCCCCCTTGTATAAGGAACGATGCAATAAGTACAAAATTTATCACATCCATAAGTAATATTAACAAAAGCTTTAAATTTATCGTTTCTAATTGAAGGAAGATCTTCAATAATATCTCCCTCACCACTTGAAACACAAACAACACGTTTATTTGTTTCTAAATGTTTTTCAAGAATTAAAACTAAATCTTTAATGTTATGAGTACCAATTAAAATATCAACACATTTGAAAGTTTCTAAAACTCTATCGATAACATGTTTTTGTTCGCTCATACACCCAGAAACAATTAAAATGATGTCTTTTTTTGTTTCTTTTAGTTTCTTAACATCGCCAATCTCGCCATATACTTTATCTTCAGCATTTTCTCTAACAGCACATGTATTAAGCAAAATAATGTCAGCATCTTTTAAATCATTTGTTCTAACCATTTTTAATGAATTAAAGATACCTGAAATATTTTCTTCATCACGATAATTTGCTTGGCATCCATAAGTTCTAATAAAATATTTCTTACCATTTAAAAATTTAATAACTTGTTCGTTTGGAACATAATCATAATGATAAGTTTCGCTATGTTTTAATCTTTCTCTAGCTTTATTCATACTAGGAAGATCTAAATATAAAATATCTTTACCCATTATCTTTACCATTCAATAAGTTGATTCTTTCAATCTTTATTGCCTTATTAGTTTTATCATCAAATTCAATTATTACAGCATTAAATAAAGTATCATCACTATCTAAATATTCAAAACTTACACTTCGATCATGAAACATTGTTCTTTTAATAACTGAATTTATTTCATTACCTAAAACTGAATTATAACTTCCGCACATTCCAACATCGCTTATAAAAGCAGTATTGTTATTTAAAATCTGGTTATCCGCTGTTTGAACATGTGTATGTGTCCCTATAACCGCACCAAGTTTATCAGAAAAATAATATGCAAATGATTTCTTTTCGCCAGTCGATTCAGCATGATAATCAACAATATGAATATCAGAATTATCATTTTCAATTAATTTAGAAATTACTTTATAGGGTTCTTCCACTTTTTCTTTCATAAAAGAAAGACCCAATACATTTGTAATTCTAATCTTTTTACCTTTGCATAAATAAACGTTAGATCCTTTGCCAGGAAACACTCTTTTAATATTCAAAGGCCTAACAATATTGTCGTTACTAAGAACATCCAAAACTTCTATATTATCTCGGTAATGATTGCCAAGAGTCATACAATCTATTGGAAGGTCGCACAAAAAATCATATGTGCTCTTATTAATCCCATGTCCATATGCAATATTTTCTACATTGACAACTACAAAGTCACACTTGGTTTTATTTAGAACAAAGGGAAGGTTCTTTGAAAGAGCCTTCCTTCCTACTTCTGCTACAACATCCCCTACAAATAAAATTTTCATTATTTAGCTGTTTCTATCGCACGATATTCACGAATGACATTAACCTTGATTTGACCTGGGAAAGTCATTTCGTTTTCGATCTTCTCTTTTATGTCGTGCGCCATCTTAAAGGCTTGAAGATCGTCAATTTTTTCTGGAATAACCATAACTCTAACTTCTCTACCAGATTGCATTGCGAAACATGATGAAACGCCATCAAATCCTTTGCAAATATTTTCAAGTTGTTCAATTCTCTTGATGTAAGTTTCAAGAGTTTCACTACGAGCACCAGGTCTTGCAGCACTTAAAGTGTCTGCAGCAGCAACTAAAACGCTAGTAAGATATTTTGGTGAACAATCTCCATGGTGAGATTCAATTGCATTAATAACAACATCGGATTCGCCATATTTTTTTGCAAGTCTTGCACCAATTTCAACATGGCTTCCTTCAAGTTCGAAGTCAGCAGCTTTACCAATATCATGGAGTAATCCAGCACGTTTAGCCATATTTTGATCTAAACCAAGTTCAGCTGCCATCATTCCACAAATTTGAGCTGTTTCTATACTATGCTCAAGTTGATTTTGCCCATAACTTGTTCTATATCTCAATTTACCAACATAGAACATAAGTTCTTTATCCATTCTACCAATGCCAAGTTTAAATACTGCATCTTGTCCGGCTTTACGGATAACTTCATCAACATCTTTTTGACATTTTGCAACAACTTCTTCAATTCTTCCTGGTTGAATTCTTCCATCTTTAACAAGAATTTGAAGAGCACGTGAAGCAACTTCTCTACGAATAGGATTAAAACAACTAATAGTAATTGCTTCAGGAGTATCATCAATAATAATGTCAACTCCAAGCATTTGTTCAAGTGATTTAATATTTCTTCCTTCACGACCAATGATTCTTCCTTTCATTTCATCGCTTGGAAGAGCAATTACGTTAACCGTATGATCAGTCGTAACTTCTTGAGCATCTCTAAACATAGCATTTGCTAATATTTGTTTTGCTTTTTCATCTGCTTCTTGTTCAGCTTCATCTTCTCTATTCTTCATGTATTGAGCAATCTCACGATTGTATCTTTCCTCAACACGTCTAAAGATTTCGGATTTAGCTTCCTCAGTTGACATCTTTGCAACTTTTTGAAGTTCATTAATAATGCTATCAATCTTGCTTTGTAAAATAGCATCTTTCTTTTTGTTTTCCTCGATACCCTTATCAATCAATGCTTCTTTTTCATCAAGAGCATTTTCTTTTTGAGTCAAAGCAGCATCTCTTTGATTAATAAGTTGCTCTCTTTGATTAAGTTTACCTTCTTGAACTACAACATCTTGTTTTCTTTCTTTGATATCTTTCTCTGCTTCTTGTTTCATCTCAAATACTTTTTGCTTTGCATCTATTTCTGCATTTTTAATAAGATGCTCCGCTTTAATTTGAGCTTCATTTAATATTTTATCAGCGTCATGTTTTGCTTTTTTCTCTTTAAATCTTGGAGAAAACGTAAAATATAAAACGCCAATAGCAACACCTACAAATAAGCTAAGAAGAGATACAATTAATACCCAGTACCAATCCATAATTAAAATCTCCTTTTGCTATAAAAGTACCGTAAGCGAAAAAACTATAAAATTAACAATATATCGTTGTTTATTAAGACAATTACAATAATTAAAATATATATTAAGTATCTTACGATACTCTAAAATTATAACAAAGGAAATTTATATATTCTATATATAAATTACTAAAAACAAACTAAAATTTATAAAAATTAAATTACTAATTCTTTTTAAAGAAATTATCGTCTAATGGTTTTGCACCATCATCAAGGGCTTTTGCAACTTTTTTGTTCAAGGCTTCTCCAGTAACAACTTCTTTTTTAAGTTTTTCAAATACATCAGGATTTTCAGCTAAATATAGTTTTGCAGTATCTCTACCTTGACCCATTCTATCTCCATAAACTTCATACCAAGAGCCTGATTTCTTGACGATTCCCATTTGAAGTCCAAGATCTAAAAGTTCTCCTTCTTTTGAAATACCTTTTCCATAAATAATATCCAATTTGCAAGATTTAAATGGAGGTGCAACTTTGTTCTTTACCACCTTCACACAAACTGTATTTCCAACAAAATTAATACCTGATTTAATGGCTTCAGTTCTTCTAATATCAAGTCTAATACTTGAATAGAATTTTAAGGCTCTACCACCAGTCGTAACTTCTGGGCTACCATAAATTACACCAACTTTTTCTCTTAACTGATTGATAAAAATAACAGTACAATTGCCTTTATTCAAAACAGCAGTTATTTTTCTAAGAGCTTTCGACATTAATCTAGCTAGCAAACCAACTTGATTATCAATCATCATTCCATCAACTTCAGCTTGAGGAACAAGCGCAGCTACACTATCAACTACAATAAGTTTAAATGCACCGGATTTTGCAAGCATTTCAACAATTTGAAGAGCTTGTTCTCCAGAATCTGGTTGGCTTAAGATTAATTCGTCAATATTAACGCCTAAATTTTTAGCATAAGTTGGATCAATTGATTGCTCAGCGTCAATGAAAGCACATCGTCCTCCGTTTTTTTGTGTTTCTGCAATTGCAGTAAGTGCAAGGGTGGTTTTTCCACTGCTTTCAGGTCCATAGATTTCAACTATTCTACCTAACGGATAACCTCCACAACCTAAACAATCATCGAGTAATATCGATCCACTCGATAAAACTTCGGTGTTAACTTTAGGTCTATCACCTAAAACCATAACCGAACCACGACCAAATGAGTGTTCAATATCACTCAAAACAGCTTTTAACGTATCATCATAAAGTTTTTTTGTGTCATCTTTCATAAAAAATTCTCCTTACACTATTAATAGGGGGGGAATTCAAAAAATTTTTAATTTTTTTTCAATTCTCGTAAAAAATTTTTTTATTATCCTTTAAATAAATGACTCCACCTATCAAGGAAGTAAGGGTGGTTAAATAACAAATTATATCGCTAACATGCAAATAAGTTGGCCAATTTGCATCAAAATAACTAAATGGAAAACCATTTAAAAATATTAACGAGATGGCAACCATCTGTAAAACAGTTTTTGCCTTGCCCCAATAATTTGCGGCTAAAACAACACTCTTGGTTGCTGCCATAAATCTTAAACCATCAACAACTAAGTCTCTAATAATCATCAAAACAACACAAAACCAAGGAAATTTTAATGCATCTTGTGTGCTCAAAAAATTAAGAGATAAGAAAACCATAATAGAATTTATAAGCATCTTATCCGCAATTGGATCTAAAAATTTTCCAAGATCTGTAACTTGATTATTTTTTCTTGCAAGATATCCATCTAAAAAATCAGTCAAACTTGCAATTAAAAATACAAACCAAAAAATAACCATTAACAAATTTAAAGTTGTACTTCCTAAATTAAAATTAAAATTTGCAACGTTAATTACGTTAAATTGGTCAAGCAAATAACAAACTATTATTGCAACAATTAAAAGTCCGCTAATAATAATTCTTGAAATAGTAATTTTTGTAGGTAAATTAATTTTTTTCATAATCTTCCTTAATTGAGTATTCAGTCAATAAGCCATGTTCTGTCGAGTGCAATCATTAATCTAAGATTTCTCTTACTATAAAACCTTCAGTTCGGTTTTCTAGTTTCCCCTACCAAAATTTGGGTTTCTTGCTTATGGAGTTTACCAACGTTTCATTTTGCAATTTCTCACAAATTCGTCACTGTGGCACTTTATGTTATCGAATCATGACCGAAGTTTTAGATT